>NZ_JBFNXX010000019.1:0-53788 GCF_040811725.1 Sulfitobacter sediminis | reverse complement strand
ACGATTTCATCGCCGTATGTTTTCTCGGCATCGTCGATCTCAACATTGAGCGTACGCGGGAGGACCCGCAGGCTGCCGGGCACGATGTTGATGACATAATTGCCCAGGCCTGTCCCGACCGGACCCTCGGCGATGATGAGGTAGGGACTATCGTCGACCGGTGCCGAGGCGGGTTGGCCCGCGCTGCTGATCGAAAGCGTTGCGAGCGTGTCGCCATTGATGAGGCCGAGCGCCGTGAACTCTGTGCCGTTAAAGACGATTTCATCGCCGTATGTTTTCTCGGCATCGTCGATCTCAACATTGAGCGTACGCGGGAGGACCCGCAGGCTGCCCGGCACGATGTTGATGACGTAATTGCCCAGATTGGAGCCAATGATATTTTCGGCCCAAACTGGATAGGCGCCCTCTGAAACGGGGGCGTTCGGGAAGCTACCTGGGCTCAGGACCGAAACAGAGTCGACCGTATCTGTTCCAAACAGTGTCTCTGCAGTGAAGCCAAAGGGAGTACTTGTCAGGTCAGTTCCGTAGACTTTATCGATATTATCAAGCGTGATGGTCAGGGGGGCAGGTGTAACGTTGCCGGGGATAGGCACTGACCTCACATCATATGATTGGCCGCGATCGCTGGTATAGTCTGTCGGGAAACGATAGGTGATGCCACCCACGTTGGGATCAGACAGTATGATTTGATCGTCCATCGTGCTGAGATCGCCGGTATCGCCACGTGGGCCGAAGAGATAAACATCCGGACCACCAAAATATTGGCCATTGACGGCGGAGTAGCCGGTCGTGCTGCTGCTGTACTCGAAATTGGCGTTGGAAACCGAATAATCAAAAGGTGAATTGGGTGAAACAGCGTCGTCGGCAGATATCACGGGGTCGACAGTATAGAGCCTTGCATGGTCAATGGCATCTTGCGGTATCGCCCACGTTGAGAAGAAGTCCCACCCAGCTGAACTCGCCTCCGCAAAAAAGCCAACTGCATCGTTCAATTGGGCCGTTGTGCGGCTTCGGGCGCCTTGAAACGGGCCTCCCCCTAAGTCAACTTCTCCGAGCTGGCCGCTATCAGTCTGGCCAGTGGTTTCTGGATTGAAGAACGATGACATCATGTTTCCGAAATCTTCCACGTAGACCTCAGAACCTGTCACAGCGCCCGCACCTCCGCTGCCAGGCGTGCCAATTAGGTTCACCGGGCCGTTCGCGATAACATTTTCGATTAGACCCAAGTTGTGGCCGACAATGCCTCCAGCATTACCCGCGAAGTCAAAAACACCCTCTGAGTCCGAAATAAATTCAGCCGCACTATTTGTGTCGGCGGCTACCGACGCTGTAGAGTAAGCATTTCTCGTATCGCCATAGTTGAGGCCAACAATACCTCCGGCATCTCCGTGAATTGCGTGGTCATAGCTTATCAAGCCGCCGGATCGAACTTCTTGGACGCTTCCATAGTTTAAGCCGACGATGCCACCTAAGAAAACATAATCAGATGGTTCGTCGGGTTCTCCAAACGGGTCTTCAATATCGGTGACAGTTACGTCAGCTTGACTTCCGGTGATACGACCAAAACCGCCTTCGTTGTCGTCATTTACTGCAACAATGCCTCCTCCAACCCCCGTAAAAAACCAATTATTGTAAACTCGAACAGTACCGGAGGTAGATACGCCACGAACGATTCCGTTATTAGAGGCTGCGAGGATTCCGGCTTCCAAGCCGGATACATCTGCATCTGCAATATTGAGCTCAACAATGCTGGCGCTGGAGCTCAAGTTATTGAACATCCCAGCTACTACGAAGCTGCTGCTTGCACTGTAGCGATTAATGAACAGATTAGAGATCGTATGCCGATTCCCGTCCAGGGCACCGTAAAAATCTAGCGGAACAAAGCCTTCCTCGTACTGCTCAGGGACTGGCACCAGGCTTTGCCAGGTCTTAGTCGAACTGGCGTCGATATTGTTGTTGAGTGCATAGCTCTCAAAAGGGTGGGTCCCTACGCCCTGCAAGCCATAGATATCGCTCAGGAGGTAAGGGGTGGCTGTACTGCCGTCTCCACTGAGAGCGCGTAGAAAAGTAGGGGGGCTAAATGGATATGTATCAGTATCAACTACAAAGTTGTTGGCCGAGAATGATGGAAGGGGATTAAGGATTTGCATCCAGTTGCCTAGGCTAAGGCGGAACAGGTCCACATCCACCGTTCCGGCTGGCCCAGTGGAGATTTCTCCCGAATCATCGTCAGTTGCCAAGTGGAATTCTCCGTTGGGCAAGCTGATCGCTTGGTTAAGCAGGATATTGCTTCCTGCATTGATCTCGAGATCACCATTTAACGCAGTGATTGGCTGATTGACCACGACATCCCCGTCCGCGTCCAACGTGAGTAGAGTGCCTGAAGCCCACGCCACTGGTGCATCAACCGTTATCGTCCCGGGTTCGGACAGACCAAAATCAGTGAATGGATCAGGTAGGTCACCAGAGCCATCGGTAGCAACAATGACGTCGCCAAGTTCCAGCTGGGTAACCAAGTCAGTATTCAGAATTTGGTTCACTCCTGGCGCAGCGCCCACAATTTCGACGTCAGATGGATCGAGCAGAAGTTCTCCCACAGAACCATTTGGAGCGCGCACATCAGTGAGACCTCGGTAGCTCAAATATTGCTTGCCCGAGACTTCGACGAAGCCGCCATTTCCTTCACTTGCTCCGCCGCGCGCAGAAATATTTCCCGCAAATGTCGTCTCTAATTCTGACCACAGGATGATCCGCCCGCCGTCACCCGCCGAGATACCATCGGCGTTGATTGTTGTCGCGCCATCTACGCTGAGTGTTTCAGCCGCGGGTAGACCCGGTCCGCCCTGGAATTCCCCACCCACTCGGATATCGCCGCCACCGTTCTCGCCGCTCGCATCAAGCGCAGCACCCGCAAGTGTAATGTCGCGGCCGGTGATTGTAATATCGCCGCCGCGTTCTGGGCGCAGGGCAGGGCGGATGGACTCCGTAACCTCGATCGTGGGTCGAGTGCTGGTGCGGACGTGGCCGCTGACTGTAACCTTGCCGCCAGAGCCGCCACCCAATGTGATCCGCCCATTACGTCCGCTCACCGTAGTGGCTTCCACCACGCCGCTCATGTTAATGGCATGGCGCGCTGCGTTGCGGGCGGTCGCCGCCGATATCTGTACTATTCCGCCGTTGGCCTGGATGGTGCCAGAGTTCTCGATCAGCGCCTCCAGGCCATCATCATCCGTATCACTTGGTACCGTGACTTGCAGAAACCCGTCGCCAGAGAGGTCCAGTGTCACCCGTTCCCCGGCTCCGAGGCCGACGAAGCCCAAAGGTGCCTGGATGGCGCCCGAGTTCTTGACCTTGCCGCCTATGAGCGCGGCGTAGCCACCTGTAACGACCTGCACGTTGCCCACGTTCTCAACGGCGGCTGAAGCACCATTGCCTTCGAACACGGTCTTACCCGTGACAAAGTCATCATCCCGCATATTCAAGGTCGAGGCGACGAAGCTGCCCGCGTTCACTCTGCCCGTGGGACCGATGAAGATGCCATTGGGATTGACGACGAAAACGCGCCCGTTTGCGTTGAGCTGCCCGTGAATTTGACTGGTGGTATCGCCCGTAACGCGGTTTAGGATCGCTGCGTCGGCACCGGGCTGGTTGATATCGACACGCGCGCCTTGGCCGATAGAAAAACCGTCCCAATTTACGACGGCGCGGTCACTGCCTTGGTTGATCATCATCGTCGCCGCCGAAGGCGTGCTGATTTGTGCCGAGCCATGGACCACTGTCCCGCCGGTTGGCAACGTGTCAGCCAATACCCAGACCGGGGTCAGCGCCGTCGTCAGCGCAAGCGCGAGGCGGGTAAAACGGCGGTGACCCTTTCCTTCAGAAACGGAAGGAGCCTGAGATGCTGAAGCGGTTTTTGTCCGGCTGGTCGTCATCACGGGTCCCCCTAGCGTATTCCATCCGCACGGTTGCGGAGCGGAAATTGGATTTTGTCAAAGTATTGAATTCGACACCGATCCCGTAGGAGGTCGCGGAAAGGTCTGCGGTTTCCTGCGCGGTCGGTTGCTTGAGGGAAACATCCCCATAGGCAGCAAAAATGTATGGGCTGATCAAAACGGGCGTCTCGCCGAAATTCGCCTGACGCGGCATTGAGACTTCAGCGCGTGTGACGAACCCGCTGTCACCCTTGATGTCGCCTGCGTCGAAGGCTGAAAGCTCCTGACCGCCAGCGATGCCGAACTGTTCACCAATCAGCAGAGGATCGCCGAAGGAAGATTGCGCTCGGCCAGAAAGAGAAAAGTTGAAGTTTTCGGTGATCTTATGCCGCAGACGGCCCGAGACAATTAGTTTGGTAAACTCCGCGTCTGCGCTCTGCCGCGACAGGGGTACACCGCTGCCCACCTCGTCAGCCCCGCGCGCGCCAAGCGCGTCGATCCCGCGCGACAGCACCGCGCCCGCCTCGATGGCGGAGCCGCTTTCGGTTAGCCAGAAGCCATCGACCGCGGCGCGGATCACTGTAGTTTTGTCCTTGTAGATTGGAGAGCGCCCGCCGTTGGGAGTGACGAGGAACTGCTCATCCAACTGTTTATCTAGCGTCAGTTGGCCCGAGATGTTGCGGTTGCGAGAGCGGATAAATGGATAGAAAAGACGTGCCGATCCGCGCTTGAACCGGCTGGTGCTGGGCGCAACCAGCGTGTCAGGCGCTGTGCGACTGTCCGTCAGCTCCATGTTCAGCGTCAGACCATCTAGCCCCAGCGGAAAGACTGTGCCGACCGAAAGCGTGCGCACACGCGGATCGCTGCTGAAGACAGATCCAACACCGTTGACATTGTCGCCGCTCGGCGCGCCGGAAAAGCGCCCATAAAAGGTCTCGCCTATGTTGAAAGGGGAATTCACCTCGATCCCGGCACTCAGGGTAACAGGTCCTAGTTCGTCCGAATTGGCGTTGTCGAATGCGAAAAATCCCGTCACGGGACGGAACTCTGGCTGAAGGATCAGCGAGGTGCCACCCGGCGTCGCGCCAGCAGCAAGTGCGGACCCGAGGGCCACGCCATAGGTATCTCCCGCCAACAAAAGCTGGCGTTCAAGCTCTGGCAACCGCAGCCCACGCCGACCGACGAGCGGCGCGGTGATTTGCTCGATCCGGCCCCTGACCGGTTCCGGTGCTGCGGAGGCATCGACAGTTTCAACAAAGCCGTTGATCACCTCGATTCGGAGCCGCCCACCATCGCGCAATTCCTGAGCGGGCAGCACGACGCGGGCCAGCACGAAGCCGGCCTGCGCATAGGCGTTCTCAAGGTCAGCAACGGCGTTGAAAATCTCGGCCACGGTGATTGTCTTGCTCGACAACCGCGCGCGAACAGCCGCGTTGGCGGCAGCCATTTCCGAAAGCTCGCCATTGAGCGTAACACCCGAGAGGTTGATCAGCAGTTTTTCGGAGCCAGGCGGTGCCTTGAGCCCGCGCTCGCCTGAAAAGACGACGGCACCTGTCAGGCGCTGTGCGTCTGGTGCGAAGTTGGACGGAGTGATTTCGCTCGCTGTCTGGGCCATTGCAAGAAGCGGCTGCAGCGCGAGTGCAGCAATGAGGCTTGCGAAGACGGTCCCAGCATATGCCTTGTGCTTGGCAGAAACGAAAAAAGCGCCAAGGCGACGCTGGAAACTGTTGGTTTCCGGCACAAAAGAACTCCCGCAATAATCTTGCCTACGATAGGTTTTCGACAAACTACTCACCACGGTAGCCTCAATACTGGTCGCGTAGAACTATGAAATCAAGGAATACATAGGTCCTGAAAAGCTTTTTCTGCTGTTTGATGCAAGGCTTGGATGCGATTCTAGGAAAATGTACCTTAGCCGATAAGTTCTAAGAGGACTGCCCAATGAACCAGCTGACCGCAAGCATGAGGATGGCTTTTGCAAGCCCAATTTTTCGATTTGAGGTGCCCAATGCTTCGGCCCTCAATGAAAAGCTCATCGAGGAGGCGAATGCACTTCGAGAAGCGTCAGCAGGAGTACGGCGCTCAAACCGGCGAGGATGGCATTCTGAAGCCAACCTGATGAAATATCCAGGCCCAGGATCTACAGAGCTTTCCAACTCCATCAAGGAAGCTGTCAACCTTGCAACAAAAGCGATATCTCCAGACTTCAGATTTTCAGAACATCGCCTTGCCACAAATGCATGGTTTAACATAAATGCAAAGCACGCATATAATGTTCCGCATCGCCATGAAGGCTTCGTATGGTCGGGATGTTACTACGTGACCACTCCGAAGCTCGTAGGCAGTCAGTCAGGAAGCATAGAGTTTTTGTCGCCTCTGACAGTCCCTGGAGAATACCGACAGCTAAGAGCAGAGTGCTTCACGGATAAGATATCGATCCAACCGAACGCTGGTGATATGCTGATATTCCCTTCTTACCTCATGCATTGGGTATTTCCGAATGAGGCGAATGAGCAGCGGGTAACAATGGCCTTCAACGCCATCTATGTAGCAAAGGATGCGCATTCCTAACTGGTTGGCCAATATCGTCAAGTTTGACGATATTGGCCCTTCACCGATTTTGGCATAAAGTCGGGGATGTCACTATTTTGCGGTTGTCTGGAAAAAACTTGCATTGGCTGCGACGCTGGTTTTGACTTCAACCAAGGCTGCCACCACGTTTTTAGCACAAGATGATTTCTCGGCAGCCGCCCCGCTTTTTTGGAGGGATGGTATGCCGATTGAAGGGTTGACCCCGCAACAAGCCGATTTCATCGAACGGTTCCTGAAGGTGCCGAAGCTCTTCAAGCGCAAAGAGATGAAAGAGCGCCGCAAGGCGGCTGCCGAGGACTTCCGGCTCTTCAACACCGAGCTTGACCTCGTTCGGGAAGAGATCATGGGCATCGACGATCCGGCCATGCGGTCGATGTTGCTGGCGCAGCTTGCCGCGGCCGAAAAGGTTATCGAGCAGGACCCGGAAAACCTCGATTTCGCCGGGGGCCACCAGCAGCTTGCGGATGTCCAGGCGGCAATCGTTCTTCATACCCGCAAGGCGGATGCAGAGCGCGCTTTCGGACAGCTCGAAACCGCCATCGGGCGGATGGAGAAGGATCATCCACTGGTGCTGCGCGGCGGCGGTGCCGACGCGCAGAGCGACATCGCGCTGACCTGGGCCTGGATCGAAGAGAAGTATCGAAGCGGCATGGCCGCGAACAACCCTGCCGACCTCGACAGCGCCCTGCGCGCGATGGGACGGCTCGAGGTGATGATGCGCGACGCGGTGCGCGCGGCCGAGAACCCTTTCGAGACCCGCCTTGCCGAGGTCGGCGATGCGAAAGCCGCAGCGCAGGACAGCTTGGGCGCGGAGGTCCGGCAGGCACGGCAAAGCCTTCTTGATACCTTCAACCAGCTTGCCGCGCTCAGGGACAAACTGACGGCCATCTTCGGTGAGGGCCATGTGCCGCTCGCGTTCAGCATGGGGGCGACCGCCCTGAAGGCCAAGCTGGACGCTGCCGTCGATGCCGTGCCGGGGGATCTTCCGGGCATGGCGGAGGACGCCGGGGGCGACATGGCGAAACTGCGCAAGCAAGCCGAAAAAACCTTCGCGCAGGCGGAGGTCTGGCGGCGCGACCTTGAGGCTTTCGCGGTGCGCTACGCGGTGATGAAGGCCCATCCGCAACGGGCCGAACCGCTCTTCGTCAAGCCGGAGTTCGACAAGGTGACCGCTGCCTACCGCGCGGCACGGGCCAAGGCAGAGGGGCACGAATACGCGCAGGCCAGCACCGATCTGGCCGTGGTGCGGCACGATCTGAAAGACGCGCTTGACTTTGCGGATGACCACGCGAATTACGCCGCCCTCGTTACCGAACGCGAACAGCTTCTGGCAACGTTGCCCGCGCCCGCAAGCCTGCCATTCGACAATCTGCGCGAGGATCACGCGGCGGCGACCAAGCTGCTCGCGGATGCGAAACAGGCGCATCAGGCGCGGCAGATGACCGCCGCACTGGCGCTGCTGAACCAGATCCCCGGTGCCGTGGCGGACCTGCTGGCGCTCAATCGTTTCGCCAAGGAATACAAGCGCGACGAAAAGACCTGGAAAAGACGGCAGGCGCGGTTTGCGGCGAATTACGCGTCTGAAATCCAGACGTTGTTGGAGGATGACATCGCCTATTGCCTTCGGGCCGGGGAAGCTGCGCAGGCGGATGCGGCAAGGGGAGAGCTGCGCAGTGCGGCGGGGCAGTTCCGCAAGCTGCTGGGTTACCAGCGCAAGGTTCTCAATCAGGCCGACTACCTCAAGGGGTACCTGGCCGAGCGCGCGGTTTTCGCGGCGCGGTTGGAGGAAACAAAAGTCCGCAAGGGGCCGGAAGGCCGGATCGCGATCGAAAGCTATTATCAGGCGCTGCAGGGCGACGAGGCCAAGCGCGCGAGTGCCGAGGCAAAGGGAGATTTCAAACTTGCCAACGCCATGTGCCAGCGCCTCAAACCCCAGCACGCCGAGATGCTGGCCCTCGCCGATCAGGCCAAGGCCTACCTTGCCGAAAAGACGACCTTCGACGCCGAACTGGCCAAGCTGTCTGGCAAGACCACTGCCGCGGCCCTCGAGGCCAAGTCGACTGCCGAGGAGATGCTGGCCAATGCCGTTGCGGCCACGGTACGGGGCAATTGGCTTGCGGCGACCAACCTGCTTGAGAACGCGGTGCTCGAGATCAAACGTGCCGTCGACGATCTGGAGACCGCCGAACTGATCGACGGGCTGCAAAGCGACAGCGTCGCGCTTTCGGCGTCTTCCGATTTTGGCGAAGTCTACGCGGTCTTTGCCAGGGCGCACGATCATGCCAGCGGCCTCGATACGGAGGGATGGTTTGCCGAGGACCTTGCCGCCGCCGAGCGAACCGCGCGTTCGGTCGAGGCGTTGATGAAAGACGATCTCAATCGTGCGCAATCGACGCTGAACGACGCCATCGAGGCGTGCAAGACCATCGCGCTCAAGGTCACGGCGACCAGGAGCTACGGGGCGCAGCGTGCCGCCCTCGACACCGTGATCGCCCAGGCTGAAGCGGCGAAGGCGGACGGTGTGATCGACGCCGAGATCGAGACCGCCGAAAAGGCCCGGGATGACGCCGAGGCGCTGGCCGAAGGGCCGGGTAATGATCTGGCCGGAGCGATCAAGCGGCTGGGCGAGGGGCAGGCAGCCGCGCGGCTGGGCATTGACGCCATGGCACTTTACAAGAGCGCGGTCAGGACGGCCCGCCGAAAGGTGCAGGAGTCGCTCACCGCTTTTGCCCGCCCGGCCCATGCGCCCAAGCTTATCGCCTATGCCGAGCGGTTGCAGGGCGAGGTGGACAAGATGAACGCGGCCTTCGACAACAGGAAGTTGGCGGAGGCCGCGACACTCGCGGAGAAAGTGACCGAGCTTGAGGCTGCCTACCGCAGTACGTTCCAAGACTATCAGACTGCCGAGAGATACATCGCGGACAACGTGCGCGGCAAACAGGGCATCGAGATGACCCACGCCAGCACGACCGAAGAGGCGCTTGAGATCACGCGGCTGACCGCAACCATGGACGAGTTGCACGCCAAGGGCAGCTTTGCCGCATCGCTGCACACGGCGAAACAGGTCAAGAGCCTGATGAGCAAGGCGCGCAAGAAGGCCGGGGCCTTTGACCAATACCTGCTGGTCAAGGTGGCCTGCGAAAAGGAACTGGACAAGCTCGAGCTGCGCGCAACACCCGATGCGGGACCGGCTCAGGAGGCGATTGCCGAGTTGCGCCGGGCCTTCGATGCGGCGCTGGAGAAAGAAAGCCTTCAGAACTATGGCGGGGCCGAGAAATCCTTACAGGGTTTTCTGTCCTCCTGTCAGGAAGCGGCGGCTGCGATGGATGTCTACGACCGCTGCCTGTTGCAGAAGACGCGCGCGGAAAAGGCGCTGGCGCGGGTGCAGGAAAGAAGGTCGCCCGCGGTGGAGCCCTTGCTGACCCGCCTGGAGGGGAAGGACGCCAATGCCGGGCGCAGGCTCGCGGCCTTCGACTTCGCCGCCGCTACCGACCTCTTTGTCGAACTTCAGGACGACTGCGCGGCGGCATTGACCGCCGCTGAGCGGACGGAAGACCTTGGCGAGGCGATCAACGAGATCAAGGTGATTGCCGAGGACGATCTGGACGCGCTCCTCGCCGCGATTGATAGCGCGGAGGCCAGGCTCGATGAACAGAGCCGGGAACCCTCGGCGATGTATGTGCACCCGGAGATCATGGAGGCCCTTGGGCTTCTGAGCACCGCGCGGGATCAGGCGGCGGAGAGTTTTGCCGACGCGCGGCGGGACCTGGAAAAGGGTGTCGATGCCTGTCTGCAGATCGTGCTCTTGCTGGCGCAATACGACCAGTTGAACGCCTCGGCAAAGGTCGCGCGCGATCTTGCCCAGGCGCTGCGAAAGGACCATCCGCTGCGCAAGAAGGCAGGGCATGCCGATGTCGCGCGTGACGAGATTGATGCGCGCATGACCGCGCTCGAGGTTTCGATGAACGCCGCGCGCGCGGCGAAATCGAACCGGGCCCAGACCCAGACAGATATCGAGGACACAATCACCGCGCTGCGCGAATTGCGTCACGTGCTGGACGCGCATCTCGACTACGTGACCACGCGCGAACCGGCCGAAGAACGACTGGCCGAACTGGAGAAGGGCGAACACCGCCACCTGATCCGCGAGGATCTGACAGAGGCACGCCGCGGACTCGACACCGCTGCGACGCGGGCCGCCGACCGCAACCACAAATCCGCCGGGACTGAGGTGAAGGCCGCAAACGTGTGGCTCGACATGGCGGCGCTGCGCATCAAGCTTGCGAAAAATGCAGCGCCGACACCCGAGGAACTCAAGGCAATCCTTGCCGCCCCCGATGGTCTCGACAAGATCGACGGGATCGTCGCGGGGCTCGAGGCCGATACACAGCGCAAGGTCATGGCAACCGCCTTCGAGGCGCGTTTCGGCTGCAAGCTGAAGGTAAACAAGGCCGGTGGAACAGACCGCAACGGCGTCGCCGCCTCCGAGCAGGACATGGAAAAACCCGCCCTGAACATACGGAAATTCTATGAGGCGATGTCTAAACTACCGCCCAGCGACACGCTCGACAACGACAGCCTCCTGACCTTCATCTATCTCGACGACAAGGCATCCTCATCCAGCTATTCGTCGGGCGAGAAACGTATCGCCATGCGCGAAGGCGATGACCGCAACTCGCGGATCTACGCCATCGCCATCGAGCACGAGATCGGCAAGCTCCACGACAGCGCCATCCCCAAGGCCGGAGAGGAGCGGACCGCCTTCAGCTGGAACACCCTGCACGAGGTGGGGCATGCCGTCGATGACAAGCTCGGCTACATGAACAAGCACGGAGAGCGGCTGGCGGGCTGGAAAGTCTATGGCGCGGACGTGACCGAGGCGGCAACAGCGATTGCGGGCAAGTTCGACTTCGATGCGGATTACATCGCCGAATACATGCTGAGCGCCGAGGGGAGGAAACTGCCGATCCCAGATCCGGTGGGTTGTGATTTCCACGAATGGCGCCGCCGGATGGAGGAATGCCGCATGTTCGTGGACCGCGCGCGCCACGGCAACAAGCCGTGGTCCTCGGCCAGCGTCGCGGCAGCCTGTGCCATCGGGCGGCACACCTACGTGGAAAGCTACGACAAGAAATGGGCGCGCTACCTGACCGAGGCGCGGCAGTACGGTGTGTCGGGCTATCAGTTCCGCGCGCCGGGCGAGTGGTTCTCCGAGATCTATGCCGCGCTGCACTCCGACCGGTTGAACGACAGCCATCCGCACAAGACCGAATTCGAAAGCCTCTGAAACCAGACGGGAGGGGCTGATGTCCCTGTTCACGACGACCACCATCCAATGCGGCGACTGCGAGACCGTGACCGATTTCGAGGCGGCGGGCAGCGTTAACGCCGACCGCAGGCCCGATCTGCGCGCTACCATCCTCGACGACAGCTTCCAGGTCGTCGCCTGTCCCTCCTGCGGGGCCGCGATGCGGCTGGAGCCGCTTTTCAACTACCTCGATATGGAGTTGGGGCTGTGGCTCGCCGCTTACCCTGCTCGGCGCATCGGAGAATACCTGGCTGTCGAGAAAGAGGTACGCGCGCTCTTTGACCAGAGCTATGGGGCCGGGGCGACCGCGTCGGCGCAGGAGGTGGGCGGGGCGCTCAGGCCCCGGCTTGCCTTCGGCTGGCCCGCCACGCGCGAAAAGCTGCTGTTGGCGCAGGCGGGGCTTAACGACACGAGTGTTGAATTGCTCAAGCTTGATCTCATGCGCCGCCTTCCCGATGCACCGTTTCAACCCGGTGTCGAATTGCGGCTGGTCGATGTGGGAGAGGATGCGCTGACCTTCATCTGGCTCGACAACGATACCGAAGAGGTGCTGCAGGAGTTCGAGGTGGACAGGGCGCTGCTGCAGGACATCGAGAGCAATGCCGACGCCTGGGCCGATGTCCGCGCTGCGGTGACCGGTGGCATGTTCGTGGATATGCAGCGCCTGTACCTCGATGGGGCAGAGGATGCAGCTTGAGCGCCGCGCGCTATTGAGAGGCCGTCGTCACAAAGAAATAGACCCATTCTCCCTTGAACTCCGGGTCCGCAGCACGCGCCTGGACCACCCGTGTCTGCAGCCAGGCGAGGTAAGCGTCGGCAGGTTCCACCAGGGGACGCAGACCGTCATATAGCGGCGCCGAGGCGGCGAAGGCGGCGGCTATCTCCTGTCCGTAGGGTGGGCCGATACGCACGAAAAGCCCGGGCTCCTCCGCGCTGCGCGCGCCGATGCGGATGGGGCCCTTGGCCGGTACCTGCTGCAACGGTGCGCGGTCGTTCGGCATCAGATGGATCACGTTGCCGCCCGCGTCGAAGTAATCGACATAGACGTAAGCCGGGTAGTCCGGCCCGGTCATGTCGATGACCAGCGCCTCGTCCTTCACGTACCGGAACGCGCGGGCGTGCGTATCGCTGCCAACGATCAGCGGATTGGTGATCTGGTCGGTCGACTGCGGCAGCCCCACGTCGGCAATCCCCGACAGCGCCGCGCATTGCGGCGCGGGCAGGATCAACAGGTTGTCCGCCACGGCGATATCCGCCCCCATCTGCGCTTGCAGCGCCTGCAGGACCGGCGCGCGCTGACCCGGGTCAGGAACATGACCGGTCAGCGTGAGTGTCGTGGTATCCGGATCGAAGATCACCTGCATCCGCGAACAGGGCACCGAAAGGGCGGCGGCAAGACTGTCGCGCACATCGGCCCCCTCGGCGCTGCCGGGTTGGGTGAAGCTCTGGAAGGCGGCGAGGGATTTTGGATCGACGCTGCCCTCTGCGGGAAAGGCGAGGACCGCCTTCGACGCCGTGACATGCGGCGCGCTTTCGGGGGTTGCGATGCTTGGCGGTGCGCGCGGGGCTGCCGCGGCGGCTGTCGGGGCGACAGGCGGTGCACTGGCCGGTGTCGGCGCATCAGGCAGGACCGCTGCGGGGCGCAGCGCCGCCGCCGCCATCATCAAAGGTGCCGGTACTTCGGCTTCGGATTGATCGACGGTTGGTGTCGCAGGGAGTGCCGCGAACGCGGCAGGTGTCACTGAGAGCGCCTCAGCGGGTTCGGCCAAAGTTGCTGGCGCGCGCTCCGCCCGGTCGGCGGGATCGCTGCGTTCCACGGGCAGGGCGGGGGTGTCCTGAACCGGGGCCGCTTCTGCAGGGGTTGTTCTCGCTGGCGCGGTCTCGAAGGGTGTGGCCAGCGGGGCCGCGACCGACTGCGCGATCGCACTCCCACCCAGAGAGGCCCCCTTGGTCTCTTCGGTTTCCGTCCTCTCGCTCTCGGTCGCCCGCTCGCTGGCTTCGCTGCGCTCGACCTGCTGCGCTTCGACGTTGAGACGGCTTTCCGGTACCGGTTGATCGGCGACCGGCTGCGGCTGGAGCGCCGCCATCAGCCCCGCGCCCGCGCCAAGGTGCAAAAGGACCGAAGCCACCAGACCCAGCACCCATATGCCAAAGCCCGACCTCATGGCGCAGCGGGTGTCACGACCAGCGCGACGTCCTGCGCGCCCGCCGCCTCGAGCCGAGCGATCAGGGGCAGGATATGCCGCAGTTCCGCCGCGTGATGGGCGTTGATGCGGACCAGCGCTTCTGGCGCTTCGGCAATCAGCGGCAGGATGGCGTCAAGCGGTGCATCCGAGGACATTCCGTCCACGGCCATCGCGCCGCTCTCGCCCACCGACAGGGTAATCCCGCCCGCCGGCATATCGGTGCCCGTCTGCGCCAGGGGCGGTGTCACATCAAAGGGTGCGGTCGCATCCATCCGCCCGATCAGCATGAAAAAGACCAGCAGGAAGAACACCACGTCGATAAGCGCGATGATCGTTTCGGGGGCCTGCCGGGCCGGGGGACGGGACAGCTTCATGGCCGGGGCTCCAGCCGAATCACCCGGACATTGCGCACGCCTGCCGCCGTCGCGATGTCCATCACGCTGACAAGCGCCTGCGTGCGCGCCACGCCCGTGGGCAGGATCATCATGGGCAGCGTGGGAGACGCCGCCACCCGTTCCCGGACCAGTGCGTCGAAATCGGTCAGCGAAAACGCCTGACCCCGGATCACGGGTGCCCCATCCGCGCCGATCCGGATCAGAAGCGGTGCCGCTGTCTCTTCTGGTGCCGCCGCCTGAGCCCCGCTTTCGCCGTCCTGCGAGACTGCCGGGATCATGTCGAGATCGAGGTAGGTCGAGGTCACCATGAAAAAGACCAGCAGGATCAGAAGCACGTCAATCATCGCCACCAACGAGATCAGCGCCCGCGCGGGGCGCGGGCGTCTGAGGGTCACGGCGGGGGTCTCGGTCATAGTGACATGGCTTTCCTGCGGGTCAGACGGCCTTGGGGTTTTCCTCCACCAGCATCAGCCGCCCGATGGCGTTCTCGATCATCTGCGCGCCGCTTTCCGCGCGCGCCGACAGAAGGGTCGCTGCCACGGCGGCGGGGATTGCCACCATCAGGCCCACGGCGGTGGTCAGAAGCGCCTGCCAGATCCCGCCCGCCAGCACCGAGGCATTGGCCGCCCCCTGCGCCATCTCAAGCGCCTGGAACGACTGGATCATCCCCATCACCGTGCCCAGCAGCCCCAGCAGCGGGCTGATCATGGCGATCAGCTCCAGCAGGCGGATCATGCTGTTCATGCGTGCAAACTCCTCGTTCCCGCGCCTGACAAGCTCGGCCATCAGCGCGGGGCCCTTGAACCCCTTGCCAAGCGCCTGCATGGCATAGACCATGACCCTGTCCGCGGGGCTTTTGCCTGCCGCGACCGTCGCCTGGGCCTGGTCTTTCTGCCCCTGCGCCCAGTATCCCAGCGCATCCTCGCGCCGCGCGACGCCCGCGCGCGCGGGCCAGAGCTGGATTGTCTTGACCACGATCAGCGCCACCGAGATCGCCGAGAGCACCAGCAGCACCGCGATGATGATGCCGCCCGCGCCCAGAGTGTTCAGATCGAAGGACATGCCTATTTGACCAGCGCCGCCGACGCCTTGCTGCGCAGCGTCAGGATGGGAAAGCAATCCATCTCCTCGCCGTTCTGCGGACGACAGGAGGTCAGGTCATGCAAAAGGATTTCCGAGATGTTCTCGCAGGCGATCTCGGGGATCTCGAACAGCTTCAGTGTCGTGCGGCTGACGGGCAGGGGGGCCGCGTCGATGGACAACAGCCGGTCGATCACGCCGCCCGAATCGAGGATCGCCAGCGACATCTCGAAGCCCTCGAAACTGTTGTCGGTCTCATTGCGGAAAAGAAAGAACGCGCTGCAGCCGCCACTGTCGCTGGCCTCGGTCTTGTTCAGCTCGACCGTGAGGCCACCCGCGCCCTGTGCCGCCACCCCCAGCGGGAGCATGGCAAGGCAAGCGCCGGCCAGCGCGGAAATAATTCTTTGAAAATTCATCAATTCCCCCTCGTTCGTGTCAGGCCGCCAAGGCGGTCTCGACCCCCGAAAGCGCGTCCAATGCGCGCCCCCTAATCCGTGTGTCCGTAAAGCCGTTTTGATCGACCGCGCGGAAGAATTCGTCATCCAGCGTCCCGCGGTAGTTGGTGATGATCGTGATCGCCTCTTTCTTCAGCGCCTCCCGCTCCAGCCCGTCCGGCGTCTCAAGCAGGCGGTTGAGGGTATCCTCCAGAGAGTTGTCGAGGTCATCGAGATATTCGACCAGCACCGAGGCGTTCTGCGCGATATCTTCAAGCCCGCCGATCTCGCGCGCCTTTGCGGTGATCACCATCTGCAGTTTCACGAGGTCCGCATAAAGACCGTTGCGGGTGTTGATCCAGTCCTGCCGGGACTTGCGGTAGGCCACGGCGTTGTCGGGCAAAGCGGCCTCGGCCTCGCTGACGCGGGCGTTCTGCGCGGTCCCCGCCGCCTCTGTCAAAAGCGCCCGGGCGCTTTCGGCAGCCTTGAGGGCACTGGCGTGATTGCCGGCCTCCGCCTGTGATATGGCGAAGCCGAAGGCACGGTTGATCGCGTCGAGATCGCCGTGCCCCGCCACCATCGCCGCGTCCACCTCGGCCTGCAGCGGGCCGACAACCGCCTCCCATTCAGCGACTGTCTGGGCAGCGGCGTTTTCCTGATCGTCTTCGTCCTCGGGCAGCGCGGCTGCGGCACTTTCGGCTTGCTGATCGTTCAAGTCATCTTCCGCGATCGGAGCGGCTTGCGCGTTCAATGCTTCTTCCGCGGCAGCGAGGCGCACCTCCGCCCCCGCGTAGTCCTGCGACTTCAGCAATGCGAGCGCCTGGACGAGGTCCTTTTTCACCCCTTCCGCCGATGCACCCTGAAGCTGCTCCAAGGTCTTCTTCACGGCACCTGCCCGTGCGACCAGTGCCTTTTGATCGGGCGCTCCTGGCGGTGCCGCTGACGTATTGTCCGGCGCGCGTTCCGCCCCAGCGGCCTGCGCTTTCGCCAGTCCCTCCTCGACGCGGGCAAGCGCCCTTGTCGCCTTGTCGACGTCCCCTTGCTTGAGCAGTCCGATCACCAGCGCGACGGCTTTCTTGAGCGTCGCGCCCTCAGCCCCAAGGGCCGAGATGGGGCCCTGAAGGCCGCGCAGCCGCTCCGCCACGGCGGTGCGTTGGTCGGGCTCCCTGGCTGTTTCGGCAGGCTGATTCCCGGGCGGCGCCTCAGTCGTCCGAATGTCCGCCTGTGCCGCGTCCTCCACGTCTTCCGGCTGATGGCTTTCGATAAGGCTTCCGTCCGCATCGTAGACCGTAACCCCGAAGGTGAAACCGATGAGTTTGAGGTGTTTCCTGAACTTCTTGCCGAATTCCGGAAGGGTCTGCGCCGCCTTTACGGTCAATTCCCGGCCCTCGATCTCGAACGTGCCGCTGGCGACCTTGTTCTCCGGCCCCTCTTTCTTGGCAATGCGGGCGATCTTCTCGGGGGCCTGGATCTTGTCCACGATCAGCAGATCGTCGCCCTTCGAGCCAGGGTTGAAGGCAAAGTTCATCGGACGGTTCTTGGCCATCTTGATGAGCTTTTTCAGGTCCTCGGGCTTGATCGGAGCGTAGGCCAAACTACATACCTTCGCTTTTTTGTTGGAAAGTCATTGACATAAAAATGACGATAAGGCTGACTATTGGTCAAGCTTGCATTTTTCGCAATGGGTCGTCCGTGGCAAGGTAGAAGTAGATTTTTTTATTGTTTTGAACCGTTTGCGATTTTCGTGGTGCATGGATTAAGGCTCAACCGCTGCTGGCAATCACGAATTCCACGGCCAATGGGAGACCCAGATGGACGTTGCTAAGCTGCTCGAACCCCACGGGGACGACGCGCCGAGTGGTGAGAATCTTGAGTACGATCCGGCGTTCGTCGAGATGGAGCTTGCCGCCCAGCCGGGAGAGGAGCGGCAAGAGGGCGACAAGATCATCGAGGCCGAAGACCCCGATTTCGCAGATGTCGCCAAGAAAGCCGAAGCCATCCTGGACCGCAGTCACGATATCCGTGCTGCGGTTTTTTATGCCGAGGCCGTTCTCTATACCCGCGGTCTTGTCGGGTTTGCCGAGGCGACCGCATTTGTTCGCGGCTGCCTTGAGCAGCATTGGGCGACGTGCCATCCAGAGCTGGACGAGGACGACGACAACGATCCCACCATGCGGATCAACGCGGTGCAGGGGCTGAACGGAACCGATACGGTGATCCGCGCGCTACGGCGCACAGCGCTCACCGAGAGCCGGATGTTCGGTCGTATGAGCCTGAGGGTGATCGAGATTGCCGAGGGCGCGGCCACTCCGCCGGCCGATATGACGGATATCCCCGACAGCAACAGCATCGGCGCGGCCTTCCAGGATACCGATTCGGAGGAACTGGCCGCACGGTTGAATGCGGCCACCAGTGCTCAGGCGGATCTGAAGGCCATCGACGCCATCTTTGTCGAACAGACACCGGGGCAGGGCCCCGAGCTTGCGGCGGTGCAAAAGGTTCTGGGCCAGATCGTGCGGCGCCTTTCCGACGCGGTGGGCAGCGATGCGCCCGCCGAAGAGGCCACAGCCGAAGGCGCTGGTGCCGGGGGTGACGGCGGCGCGGCCCCCGCAGCGGTTGCTGCGGCCGGTGGTGGCGCGATCAACTCCGCCTCCGATGTGTCGAACGCGCTTGACCGGATCATCGCTTATTACCAGCGCGCCGAACCCTCCAGCCCGGTGCCCATTCTGCTGACGCGGGCCAAGCGGCTGGTAAGCGCGGATTTCCTGACCATCATGAAGGACATGGCGCCACAGGGTGTCGACCAGGTCCGGCAGATCGGGGGGATCAACGATTGATGCGCAAAGGCCCCATGCATTTGACCGAACATTTCACCGCGGGCGCGGTCCCGCATTCCCTTTTCCAGGATCAAGGAGCCCTTCATGGCCGGTAGTTCTCAGAAATTCATAGCCCGCAACAGGGCCCCCCGCGTCCAGATCGAATATGATGTCGAGCTGTACGGTGCAGAGAAGAAGGTACAGCTACCTTTCGTCATGGGCGTGATGAGCGACCTCGCCGGCAAGTCGGAAAAAGAACAGCCTGCCGTCGCCGACCGCAAGTTTCTTGAGATCGACGTCGACAATTTCGATGACCGGATGAAATCCATCGCCCCGCGCGCCGCCTTCACGGTGCCGAACACGCTCACCGGGGAAGGCAACATGGCCGTCGATATCACCTTCGAAAGCATGGACGACTTCAGCCCCGCCGCCATCGCCCGCAAGGTCGAGCCTCTGGCCGAGCTGCTGGATGCGCGCACACAGCTTTCCAACCTGATGACATACATGGACGGCAAAACCGGCGCCGAGGACCTGATCCGCAAGATCATTCAGGACCCCGCCCTGCTCAAGACCCTGGCGGCCCAGCCGAAGCCCGCCGCGACAGAGGAGGAATAACTCATGGCCGAACAAGAAGCCCAGGTAGAAGAAAAGGGCGGCGCAACGGCTTTTGGCTCATCCGAGTTCGAAAACCTGCTGCAAAAAGAATTCCGCCCCAAGTCCGATCAGGCCAAGACGGCCGTTGAATCGGCGGTCAAGACGCTGGCGGAGCAGGCGCTTTCCAATACCGCGCTGATTTCCGACGACGCGCTGAAGTCGATCGAGAGCATCGTCGCCGCGATCGACAAGAAGCTGACCGATCAGGTCAACCTGATCCTCCATCACGAGGAATTCCAGCAGATGGAAAGCGCCTGGCGCGGCCTGCATTACCTCGTCAACAACACCGAGTCCGACGAGATGCTGAAGATCCGGGTCATGAACATCTCCAAGAAGGACATGCACAAGACCCTGCGCAAGTTCAAAGGCACCGCCTGGGACCAGTCGCCGATCTTCAAGAAGCTCTACACCGAGGAATTCTCGCAGTTGGGTGGCGAGCCCTATGGCACGCTGGTCGCCGACTACCATTTCGACCACAGCCCGCAGGACATCGAACTGCTGGGCGAGATGGCCAAGATCGCCGCGGCGGGCCATGCCCCGCTGATCACAGGCGCCAAGCCGACGCTGTTCCAGATGGACAGCTGGTCGGAACTTATGAACCCCCGCGATCTGACCAAGATCTTCCAGACACCGGAATACGCCGCCTGGCGGTCCCTGCGTGAATCGGAGGATTCCAAATACGTGGGCCTTGCCATGCCGCGCTTCCTCGGGCGTCTGCCCTATGGGTCCAAGACCGAGCCGGTCGAGGAATTCGCCTTCGAAGAGGACACCGATGGTTCCGATTCCAGCAAGTATGGCTGGGTCAATGCCGCCTACGGCATGGCGGTCAACATCAACCGGTCCTTCAAGGAATACGGCTGGTGTTCGCGCATCCGTGGTGTGGAATCCGGCGGTACGCTGGAAAACCTGCCCTCGCACACCTTCCCGACAACCGATGGCGGCGTGGACCAGAAATGCCCCACCGAGATCGCCATCGACGACCGGCGCGAGGCGGAGCTTGCCAAGAATGGCATGATGCCGCTGATCCACCGGAAGAACACGGACGTTGCAACCTTCATGGGCGCGCAGTCTCTGCACAAACCGGCAGAGTATGACGACCCGGATGCGACGGCCAACGCAAATCTTGCAGCCCGTCTGCCCTATCTGTTCGCGACCTGTCGCTTTGCGCATTACCTCAAGTGCATGGTTCGCGACAAGATCGGCTCCTTCAAGAGCCGTCAGGATATGCAGAGATGGCTGCAGGAGTGGATCAACAATTACGTTGATTTCAATGCCGACATTTCGTCGGAGAAAGAGAAGGCGCGGAAGCCTCTGGCAGCGGCGGAAGTCGTTGTCGAAGAGGTGGAAGGCAATCCCGGTTATTACACGTCGAAGTTCTTCCTGCGACCGCATTACCAGCTGGAAGGCCTCTCGGTTTCATTACGGCTTGTTTCCAAGCTCCCTTCTGAAAAAGGCGCCTGATCCCTCGAATTCCCTTGGGGTCAGCCCAACCCACAAACGTAACTTACTTTTGAAAGGAAAAGTACAATGGCTGCGAATATGTTTATCCTCGTCGATGGTGCCCCCGGCGATGCAACCGAAGTTAATCACACTGACTGGATCGTCATCGAGTCAGCGACATGGGAGGTCGAGCGTGCGGTCGATATGGTCGACCTCGGGTCCAATCAGCGGTCCCATGCCAACACCAACATGCAAAAGATCGAGGTGACCTCCCAGATCGGGAAGGCGTCGAACAAGCTGGCGTTGTCGGTGGCCAACGGCACCGTCCGCCCAGAGATCGAAATGCATTGGTGCCGGTCCGGTGACAGCGCCTCCGAAGGTCTGCTCGCCTTCTCCAAGTGGAAGTTCAAGAACGCGATCATCGACAAGTACTCTATTTCGGCCTCCGCTGACGGTATCCCGGAAGAGACCTGGGCCATCGCCTACATCGGGATCGAGCACGAGTACTTCTCGACCAGCCAGTCCGACGGTTCGCTCAAAAAGGAAAACGACTTCCTTTGGAACCTGCGGACCGGGGTGTCCGAGACCTACGGCGGTCAGTGATCTCCGCTGGCGCGTGCGGGCCGCTGTCCGCGCGCGCCACCCTTTTTTGATTTCTGATCCATCTCCTCGCTTTCAGCGACAAGCGGAGGCCGCTTCATGACGCCCGAAGAACATCTCAAGACCGGCGACCTGACCGCGACCCTTTCCGCCTTGCAGGACAAGGTCCGTGCGAACCCGGCCGATGCCAAGTTGCGGATCTTCCTGTTCCAGCTGCTCTGCGTCATGGGTGACTGGAAACGCGCCATCAACCAGCTCAAGCTGAGCGGCGAAATGGATGCCTCCGCGCTGATGATGGCCCAGACCTACCGCGAGGGCATCATCTGCGAGGTCTACCGCGAGAAAGTCTTCAAGGGCGAGAAAGACCCGATGATCTTCGGGGAGCCCGAACCCTGGCTGGCGCTTTTGATCGAAGCGCAGAAACTGCTGGCGCAAGGCAAACCCGCCGAGGCGGCCAAACTGCGCGAGCAGGCTTTCGACGGGGCGCCCACGACCTCGGGTACCGTCAACGGCACCGCCTTTGAATGGATCGCGGACGCCGACATGCGCCTTGGCCCGGTGCTGGAGATCGTCATCAACGGGCGGTATTTCTGGCTGCCCTTCGCCCAGATCGCCAAGCTCGAAATCGAGGAACCGACCGACCTCCGCGACGCCGTCTGGACCGCGGGCACGCTGACCCTGCGCAACGGGGGCGAGGTCGTGGCACTTATACCGACGCGCTATGCCGGCACCACGGAACGGGGCGACGACGCCGCCAAGCTCGCGCGCGCAACCCATTGGGAGGACGCGGGGGGCGAGACGTTCCTCGGCATCGGCCAGCGGCTCCTTGCCACCGACGAGGACGACATCGCGCTTCTCGACATCCGCGAATTGGTGCTTCACCACGAAACAGAAGAGGCGGGCGGGGATGAGTGACAAGCTGCTCGCCGAACGCTTGCAGCCCTCGCTGCTGGACAGGTTGACCGACGAAGCGCCGACCGAAAAGAAAGAGGCACGCACCAACCGCGCCATCGACATCACCCGGCTGCGCGAGATCATCAAGCGAGACCTTTCGTGGCTCTTGAACACGAACAACGTCGAATCCTCGATCGACGTGAAGCGCTTTCCGAATGTCGCGCGGTCGGTTCTGAATTACGGGGTGCGCGAGGTCGCGGGCGAATATTCGACCACCGAGCGCGCGGAGCTGATCCGCAAGTCGATCCTCAAGGCCATCGCGCTGCACGAGCCGAGGATCATCGCGGGATCGACCGTAGTGGAGCTGCGCACGGAGGACAAGAAGGGCGAGACCCAGATCGCCTTCGACATCCACGCCGACATGTGGGCGCAACCAGTGCCGCTTGAACTTTACCTGCGCAGCAAGGTGGACGTTACCTCGGGCGAGGTAACGCTGGACAGGGTGATCTGATAGACAATGGATACACGGCTGCTCAGACATTACGAAAACGAACTCGCGTATATGCGGGACATGGGCGCCGAGTTTGCCGATGCCTATCCCAAGATAGCGGCGCGTTTGGGCATGGAAGGGGTCGAAGTGCTCGACCCGTATGTGGAGCGGCTTCTGGAAGGGGTGGCGTTCCTGTCCGCGCGGGTCCAGCTCGAGCTCGAGCTGCAGTTCCCTGTCTTCACCTCGCACCTGCTCGAGATCATCTATCCCCATTACCTTGCGCCGACACCGTCGATGATGATCGCGCAACTGGTCCCCGATGCCGCCAACGCGGGTCTGAAAACCGGATACGTCCTGCCGCGCAACACCGCCCTGCGCAGCCGCCTTCTGGAAGGCGAACAAACGGCCTGCGAATTCCGCACCGCGCATAAGGTCACGATGTGGCCGATCTCGATCACCGAGGCGGAATACATCGACAGCAGGGGCGGCCTGATTGCCGCCGGGGTAGGGGCAGACACCAAGGCCCGCGCCGGTATCCGGCTGCGCCTCAAGCGGATGGACAGCGATTCCATCGCCGATCTGAAGATGGATGAGCTCACGCTTTACCTCGACCGCCAGTCGGGACGCAGCTGGCAACTGCACGAACTCCTGTGCACCCAAACCGTCGGCCTTGCGGGCCGGTCCTCTGACCGGCGCGCGGACTGGAACCTGTCGCTGCCCAAGGGCGCGCTGACACAGGTCGGTCTCAGCCGCGATGAGGCGCTTCTGCCGACCCCCCGCCGGTCCTTCGACGGCTATCGCCTGTTGCAGGAATATTTCGCGATGCCCGAGCGGTTCCTTTTCGTCAAACTCTCCGGCCTGCAACCCGCCCTGCGCAAGGCAAAGGGCGCAGAGGTCGACATCTACATCCTTCTTGGCGAGGGCAACAAGGACCTCGCCCCGGCGATCACGCCCAAAGCCTTCGCGCTCAATGCCGTGCCAGCCGTCAATCTCTTCCGTAAGCGCTGCGACCGGGTCCATGTGTCGTCAAAGGACGTGGAACAACACATCGTTCCCAACCGGACGGCGGGCCTCGATTTCGAGATCTACAGCATCGAATCCGTTACCGGTATCAGCGGCGACGGCTCGGACGACGTGGTGTTCCGCCCGTTCTATTCCGCGACCGATTTCACCGCCGCCGGGGACGTGCATTCGGCCTATTACACCCAAAGCCGAAAGATGCGCCAACGCAGCGAAAAGGAACGCCTGCGCGGTGTGCGTACATCCTACCTTGGTTCCGAGGTCTATCTCTCTCTGGTGGATCGCAAACAGGCGCCCTATTCCGCTAAGCTCGACCAGCTGGCGGTGACGGCGATGTGCACCAATCGCGATCTGCCGATGCTTCTGTCGGTGGGCGACGACGATGTGTTTCACCTGCCCGACGGCGGGCCGGTCAAGGCGGTGCGCACGCCCATCTCGCCGACACGTCCCAACCCGACGCTTGCCCAGGGCGATACGGCCTGGCGGCTGATCAGCCACCTGTCGCTCAACTATCTTTCGATCGCACAGACCGACGAGGGCAGCTCGGCCGAGGCGCTGCGCGAACTCATCGGCATCTACGCGCCGCTCGGCAACCGGGTGACGGAAAAACAGCTCGAAGGGATCACCAAGGTTTCCAGCAGACCCATCGTGCGCCGGATGAGCGACGAGGTGCTCTCGACCGCCGTGCGCGGACTCGAGATCACGATCGAATTCGACGAGACCTTTTTCGAAGGCACCAGCGTCTACCTGCTGGGTGCCGTGATGGAGCGGTTCTTCCGCAAATATGCCACCATCAACAGCTTTACAGAGACTGTCCTGAGGACGGAAAGGCGCGGGGAAATTGCCAGATGGCGACCGACGAGCGGGCTGGGCCAGATACTCTAGGCCATTTCGCCAAGCTGGCGGAAGAGCCTGAAAAACATCACGTTTTTCAGGCCATGCGTGTCATTGACGCGGCCTATCCGGACGCGCCGCGCCTCGGCGAAAGCCGCCGCCCCCGTCAGGATCGCGTGCGCCTTGGTCAGAACCCGGAACTGTCCTTCCCGCCCACCACCATCGAAAGCTTCAAGCCGGGCACGGACACGGTACCGGGGCGCCTTATCAACCGGTTCTTCGGCCTCTTCGGCCCACAGGGCCCTCTGCCCCTGCACTTGACGGTCTACGCCCGCGACCGCCAGCGCAATCAACGCGATACGACCATCGTCGCCTTCGCGAATATGCTCACCCACCGGATGATGAGCCTGCTCTACCGCGCGTGGCGCAGCGGGCAGCCGGCAGCAAGCTTCGACAGGGGCGACGACGAATTCGAACGTCGCGTCGCTGCCCTTGCGGGCTACCACGGCCCCGGGCTTCAGGACCGCGACGCGGTGCCGGATCTTTCGCGCCGCCATTTCGCAGCCTTCCTTTCTCAGGGCTCCAAGAACCCCGACGGGCTGATTTCCTTCCTCGGCGCCTTCTTCGACGTCGATGTCCAGATCGAACCATTCATCGGCTCGTGGCTGCGTCTTGAACCGGACGACTGCTGGGAGCTAGGCCGCCCCGTGGGCCTCGGCCAGACCACCAGCATCGGCAGCCGTGTCTGGAGCCGCTCGGCGAAATTCCGCATCCGTATCGGACCGCTGAGCCGGGAACGCTACGAACGCTTCCTGCCCGGCACGCCAGGCTGGGAACGGCTGGAAGCCATCGTGCGGAGCTACATCGGCGACACGCTGGATTGGGAGGTCCAGCTTGTTCTAAGGGGCGAGGAAGTGCCACGCGCCGTGCTGGGCGGGACAACCCGACTGGGCCAGACCTCCTGGGTGGAACCGAAGAACGAAACCGACGAACCGCGCCCGGATGCCGAGGACCTGTTTCTCACACCGCAGCGCCGGGTCGCGTGAAAGAAAAGAAGTAAGGGGAGACGAACATGACAGAGATCAGCAGGGTCGCCTTGTTCGGCAAGTTGAACAGCCTTGGCTACAAGGCGGTCGAGGGGGCCACGGTTTTCTGCAAGATGCGCGGCAACCCCTACGTGGAGGTGGTGCACTGGCTGCACCAGATCCTCAACGGTCAGGACAGCGATATTCACCGTATCGTTGCCCACTACGATCTCGACCCCGGCAAGATTGCCGCCGAGATGACGCGCTTTCTCGACGGTTTGCCGCGCGGCGCTTCGGCCATCTCCGACCTTTCCGATCATCTCATGGACGCGATGGAGCGCGGCTGGGTCTACGGCTCGCTACTGTTCTCTTCCTCGCAGGTGCGCACCGGGCATCTGCTGCTGGGCATGCTCAAGACACCGGCGCTGCGGAATATCCTCAGCTCCATCTCGCCCGAGCTTGCGCGGATCAAGCCCGACGATCTGGCCGAGAATTTCAACGATGCGACCGACGGTTCCCCCGAGGAACGGCTTGGGGCGCAGGACGGCTCAAAGACCGGCGGCGGGGTCGAGCCAGGCGAGGCGTCCGGTGCCATGTCACCGGCCCAGATGGGCAAGGGCGAGGCGCTCAAGCAATTCTGCACTGACCTCACCGAACAGGCCCGCAACGGAGAGATTGACCCGATCGTTGGCCGAGACGAGGAAATCCGACAGATCGTCGATGTTCTCATGCGCCGCCGCCAGAACAACCCGA
This sequence comes from Sulfitobacter sediminis, assembly GCF_040811725.1. Lineage (NCBI taxonomy): Bacteria > Pseudomonadati > Pseudomonadota > Alphaproteobacteria > Rhodobacterales > Roseobacteraceae > Sulfitobacter > Sulfitobacter sediminis. The sequence goes on along the minus strand of NZ_JBFNXX010000019.1, from coordinate 27,335 downwards.
TCCTGACGGGCGAGGCCGGGGTGGGCAAGACGGCTGTGGTCGAAGGGTTCGCCCTGCGGATCGCGCGCGGCGACGTTCCGCCCGCCTTGCAGGACGTGCGCTTGCTGGTGCTGGATGTGGGCCTTCTGCAGGCAGGCGCCTCGATGAAGGGCGAGTTTGAGAACCGCCTGCGTTCCGTCATCGACGAGGTACAGGCCAGCCCCACTCCAATCGTTATGTTCGTAGATGAAACCCACACGCTCGTCGGGGCAGGGGGGGCCGCCGGCACCGGCGATGCCGCAAACCTGCTCAAGCCCGCGCTTGCACGCGGTACGCTCAGAACCATCGGTGCGACCACATGGGCCGAGTACAAAAAGTATATCGAGAAAGACCCGGCCCTTACCCGTCGCTTCCAGGTGGTCCAGGTCGATGAACCCAGCGTGCCAAGGGCCGTAATGATGATGCGCGGTATCGCATCAATGCTGGAAAAACATCATAAGGTCCAGGTTCTTGACGAAGGCATCGAAGCAGCCGTCTCGCTCTCCGCACGCTATATCCCCGCGCGCCAACTTCCTGATAAATCTGTCAGCGTTCTTGATACCGCCTGTGCCCGCGTGGCGGTCAGTCAGCATGCGGTGCCTGCCCAAGTAGACGATGCGCAGCGCAAGATCGAGGCGCTCGAGACCGAGCTCGACATCATTGACCGGGACGAGACCGCCGGTTTCGACGTCACCGAACGCCGCGCCAAGGTCGAGGCCGAAAAGGCCGAGGTTGCTGAGCGGCTCAAAGAACTCGAAGCCTCTTGGGAAAAGGAAAAGGAAATCGTCACCGAAATCCTTGAACTGCGCGAACAGCTGCGCGCAGGCGGTGCAGCGGTAGAGGAGGGGGCGGAGATTGCCCCTGAGGGCGGCGATGACGCTCTGGATGAAAAGACCCGTGCCGAGCTGATGGAAAAGCTCAAAGACGCCAACAAGCGTCTTGAAGAAGCGCAAGGCGAAGACCCGCTGATCTTGCCCATCGTGGATGCGCAAGCAGTGGCGAGCGTTGTCGGCGACTGGACCGGCATCCCCGTGGGTCGCATGGTTCGCGACGAAATCGACACAGTGCTGCACCTCGAAGAACACCTCGCCAAGCGGGTGATCGGGCAGGACCACGCGATGAAGATGATCGCCAAGCGCATCCAGACCAGCCGCGCGGGTCTCGACAATCCCAACAAACCTATCGGTGTCTTCCTGCTTGCCGGTACATCCGGCGTTGGTAAGACCGAAACGGCGCTTGCGCTGGCCGAGGTGCTCTATGGCGGCGAACAGAACGTTATCACCATCAACATGTCGGAGTATCAGGAGGCGCATACCGTCTCCAGCCTCAAGGGCGCGCCTCCGGGCTATGTCGGCTACGGCGAGGGCGGCGTGCTGACCGAGGCGGTGCGGCGCAAACCATACTCCGTCGTATTGCTGGATGAGGTCGAGAAAGCCCACCCCGACGTGCACGAGATCTTCTTCCAGGTCTTCGACAAGGGCGTGATGGAGGACGGCGAGGGGCGTCTGATTGACTTCAAAAACACTCTTATCCTGCTCACGTCCAACGCCGGTTCCGACCTAATCATGGACCTCTGCAGCGACCCTGACCTGCTGCCCGAACCTGATGGCATCGCCAAGGCGCTTCGCGAACCACTCTTGAAGATTTTCCCTGCTGCCCTTCTCGGCCGCCTCGTGACGATCCCCTACTACCCACTCAGCCCACAGATGATCGCCGAGATCACCAAGCTGCAGCTGAACCGAATCAAAAAACGCGTGGAAGAAACCCACGACGTGCCATTCAACTACACCGACGACGTTGTGCAACTGATCGTCGATCGCTGCCAGGAACTCGAAAGCGGCGGCCGGATGATCGACGCCATCGTCACCAACACCATGCTGCCCGACATTTCGGCCGAATTCCTGCGCAGGATGATGGAGGGCGAGGCTGTCCACAGCGTCACCATCGACGTCAAGGACAGCGATTTCGTCTATAATTTCGACTGATCAGAACAGGGGAGGTTTTGACATGAAGAAAGGCGCAACACCGGAATTGGATTCCAAGTGGTGGTCTAAAAACAAGGCAAAGACGATGAAAAAGTCGGGCCTCGGCGCGGAACTCAAAAGCTTTGAGACCCTCAAGGCCAAGGCTGAGCTTTCCGGACAGACCGATGCCGAGATAGCAAAGGCCTACGCGGATACGCTCAAGCAGCTCAAGGTCGTGAAAACCAAAATCCCCGTCGCCATCAAGGCCTGTAATGACAAGCTCCACAAGGATACGGTCGAAGCGCTCAAGAAATACCCCAAGATCATTCAGGCCGAGGAAACGCGCCTGACACAGCTGGCCAAGGACTACGCCGCTAAGGCCAAAGGCGGCGGCAAGAAGGACGATGCGACCGCACCCAAGCAGAAGAAGGGCAAGCCCGGCAAGATCTGGGGCAAGAACGTCTGGACCGAGCTTGCCAAAGTCTACAAGACCGACTGGATCAAGCAGGCCAAGGGTGGCGATTTGGAGCTAGTACTGAACTCGGACATCATTGACGTGCTGGAGGATGAGGGCGATTACGTCACTCCCCAGCAGATGGTCGACGACTGCAACGCGCTCTTCAAACGCCTGCTGAAGGATGTGGTCGACACCGCGCGCAAGATTGACGCGGCGGTGGGCAAGAAAACCCCACAAGAGGTCGACAAGCTGCGCGAGAATTTCGCTCCGATGGTCAACCGCTTCGTGGCATCCTACAAGGCAGATTTCGAAAAGATTCCGAAGGTCCGCTGGGCCAAGTTCCAGGCGCGCAAGACTGCCTACAAGAACTACCAGATCGAAACCGGCCTCAAGATCACCCAGTCCACGCTTGGCGTCGCCGGAGCGGCCGCCGGGATCGTCGGAACTGGTGGCGCGGGCCTTGTGCTGGGAATCGTCGGCCTCGTGCGGTCGGTGGCCGCACTGGCCAAGGAAATCCACAAAGCCGCGCAAGAGGCCGAAACCGTGGGCAAGGCGCTGGTCAAGGACCTCAATACCTTGCAAGTGCGCTACCGCACGGCAGAGGGGCAGGCCAAGAAAACGCAAGGGGCCGCGGAAGTGGGCGGCAGCGTGCTAAAGGGCATCCTGGGTGTCGACGCACCCTTTATCGCCACGCTGCCCAAGTGCGACGACAACTTCACGCTCTGGGGCAACAAGGTCGACGGCCTGTCTGTCAAGGCGCGCAAGACATCCGCCGACGTCATGAAGGGGATCAAGGCCTGCGAGGCGCTGGAAACCAAGCTCAAGAATGCCTCCGACAAGAAGGCCCAGAAGATCTACCAGAACCTGCGCAAAGCGCGCGTCGGGCTGTCGTCCGCCCTCGACGGCACAAGCGACCTAATGGGCCGCGTCACCAAGGAGGACAAGGCGCGCCCGGTGGTCAAGAAGGTGCTGGAAGAGCTGAAATCGACCAACCCGAAATACGCCGATGTCTTTGACCGCGCCTTCCCGGCGCTGGTGAACCTCGGCCTTGCTGGGGCCAGCGCCGGGGTAAGCTATGCGGATGCGACGGCCAAGACACTCGACCACGTCAAAACGTCTCTTGGCCTCTTCAACGACATCGCCAGCGAAGGGCAAAGCCAACTGGAGGCAACACTGGGGTGACAGATGTGACGGAACGGGCGGCCAAGCCGGACGACAACACGCTGGTCTCGATGGACCGGGAGAAGATGAGTGCCAACCGCCGCAAGGTCTACGACCTGGTGGAAAGCAGCACATTCAAGAACGCCATCATGGGCGTAATCATCCTCAACGCGATCACGCTGGGCATGTCCACCTCGCAGTACCTGATGGGCCAGATGGGCGGCGTGCTGTCGATGACCGACAACGTCGCCCTGACCATATTCGTGGGCGAGCTGCTGCTGAAGTTCTACGCCTACCGGCTCGCCTTTTTCCGTTCCGCTTGGAACATCTTCGACCTGCTGGTCGTGGGTCTGGGCCTTTTGCCACGCCAGGAGGGGCTGTCGGCGCTGCGGGGTCTCAGGGTCATCCGCGCCATGCGCCTTCTGTCGGTGGTGCCGCAGATGCGGGCGGTGGTTCAGGCCCTGCTGGACGCGCTGCCCGGCATGGGCGCGGTGATCGTGATGATCTCGATCGTGTTCTACGTCTTCGGTGTGATGGCGACGCTGATGTATGGCGCGTCCTTCCCCGACTGGTTCGGCACGCTGGGCCGGTCGCTTTATTCGCTGTTCCAGATCATGACGCTGGAAAGCTGGTCGATGGGTATCGTCCGACCGGTGATGGCGCAATACCCGTCGGCCTGGGCCTTCTTCGTGCCCTTCATCGTCATCACCGCCTTTTCCGTTCTCAACCTTTTTATCGGCCTGCTGGTCAACACCATGCAGGGCGCGGTGGAGGAAGAGCAGGAAAGGGAATTCGAGGACCTGCGCAAGCTCGTCAAGGACGAGACGGACGTCGTGGACGCCCATGTCCTGTCCCTGACGGACGAGGTCAAGGCGCTGCGCGCCGAGATCAGCGCGCTCAGACGGGAGGGGGGCTACTAGCGCAAAGATGTCCAAGAGCTCGCAGAAATTCATCGCGCGCAACCGCGCGCCCCGCGTCCAGATCGAATACGATGTGGAGCTGTACGGGTCCCAGAAAAAGGTGCAGCTGCCCTTTGTGATGGGCGTGATGAGCGATCTTGCGGGCAAGTCGCATGTCGATCAGGGCTCTGTCTCGGACCGCAAGTTTCTCGAGATCGACGTCGATAATTTCGACGAAAGAATGCGCGGCATGGCGCCCCGCGCCGCCTTCACCGTACCCAACACGCTGACCGGGGAAGGCAACCTGTCCGTCGATCTGACGTTCGAGAAGATGTCGGATTTCGAACCTGGCGCCATTGCCGCCCGCGTCGGTGCCCTGCGCCCGCTGCTCGAGGCGCGCCAGCAGCTCACGAACCTGATGACCTACATGGACGGCAAGACCGGTGCTGAGGAGCTGATCGAGAAAGTCCTGGGCGACAAGGCGCTCCTCACCGCACTCGCCGCCGCACCTGCCACCCAATCGGACGGGCAGGGCACAGCCCTCGACGCCCTTCGCGCGGTGGAAGTTCCCGGGGAGGCCGAACGGAACGGTCACGAAGCCGCTCTGGATGCGCTCCGCTCGACCCCGGTGCCCGAAGCGCCCGAGGAGGACGGGTCGGACGCCGCCCTCGATGCACTCCGCGCAGCCCCGATACCGGACGCCGAAGAGGTGGACGACGGCGCCTCGGCGTTCGACGCATTGCGCGCTACCGAGGTTACCGAGGAGGCACCTGACACCACGACCGATACCGCGCTCGATGCCCTGCGCGCGATCCCCGTGCCGGAGGGGGAGACGGAGGATGACGGCAGCGCTGCCCTAGACGCCCTGCGCGATCAGGAAATCGCCGAAGAACCCGACGACGACAGCGCCGCGGCCCTCGATGCCCTTCGTTCGGTTGAGGTTGAAGACAGACATGACGACACCTCTGCCGCCACCCTCGATGCGCTCAGAGACGCCAAGATCAACGAAACGCCCGAACCAGACAAAACCGGCGCGGCCCTCGATGCTTTGAAAGCCGTCGATGTCCCGGACGGTCCCGGGGACGACGGCCAGGAAGAGGCCCTGGATGCCTTGCGCGCGGTGGAAGTGGCGGAGGTTTCGGATGACGACCCGGACCAGGCGCTCGATGCGCTCAGGGACGTCGATCTGCCCGAAGACGATGACACTGATACAAGCGGCGCCGCCCTCGACGCCCTGCGCGCGGTCGAGGTGCAGGATGCGCCCAAGGAAGACGACAGCGACGCGATCCTCGCCGGGATCGACACCGTGGAGGAAATGCCCGAGGACGATGGCACCGACGACATCTTCGCCGCCATCGAAGCCCCTGATATCGCGGAAGAAAAGGATGCCTCGGACGCCGTGCTTGCAGGGATCGAGCCGGTGACGACGGTCGGGGAGCCCGATGGCACCGATGACGCGCTCGCCAGTCTCGAGGCCCCGGAAGCGCCCGAGCAGACCGAGACGGCAGACGATATCCTCGCGTCGATCGAAGCGCCCGAGGACATCACCAGCACCGACGACGTGCTTTCCTCCATCGAAGCGGTCGAGGAACCGGAGGAGGAGACCGACGATCTCGACGCGGCTCTCGCAGGATTGGAGGCTCCTGAAGAGATCGCCGAGGACGATGGTATCGACGATATCCTCCCCGGGATAGAAAGCGACGAAACTCCCGAGCCCGAGGATGATGCGGAGGATATCCTCGCGGGCATCGAAGTGCCTGAACCGCAGGAAGAGACGGTGGACGTCGACGCGCTCTTGGCTGATATCGAGACGCCCGAGACCGTCGAACCGGAAGAACGCGCCGAGGATGTGCTCGCGTCCATCGAACCGGTCAGCGAGACCGCGGAGGAGACCGACGACCTCGACGCTCTCCTCGCTGGCATCGAGACCCCGGAAGAGACAGCACTGGAGAACGATAACGACGACATCCTGGCCTCCCTCGAACCCGTGACGGAGCCCGAAAAGGAGGTCGACGACCTCGACGCGCTGCTTGCCGACATTGAAGTGCCGGAAGAGGACATATCGGAGGACAATACGGACGACGTCCTTGCCTCCCTCGAACCCGTAGCAGAGACCGAAGAGGAAACCGACGATCTCGACGCGCTGCTCGCTGACATCGAAACACCCGAAGAGACCAACGACACGCTGGACATGGAGGCAACGCCCGCCGGGATCGAAGCCGTCGAGGAAACTCCCGAGCCTGCCGCGACCGATGATCTCGACGCCCTCCTCGCCGATCTTGAGACCCCTGCAGAAACCGAACCGGAGGACGACACAGACGACGTCCTCGCCTCCCTCGAACCCGTGGCAGAGACCGAAGAGGAAACCGACGATCTCGACGCCCTCCTGGCCGATATCGGGGTGACAGAGGATGCTCCAGAAGAGACAGGTGCCACGAGCACGGGCGCAGAATCCGGAACAGTTGAAGATATCCTCGCCGAGCTGGAACCGGAGCCCGTTGCCGAGCCGCAGTCGGAGCCCGACGATCTCGATGCCCTCTTGGCCGACCTGGGCACGGAAGACATGCCGCAGGCGGAGGCTTCCGATGACCTCGACAGCGTTCTGGCCGATCTCGACCCCGAACCGCTCGCCTCGGACACTGAGACGGTGCAGGACGACGCGGGCGATGATCTCGATGCGCTGCTGGCCGATATCGGCGGCGATGATGCTACCGCCTCCACAGACCCTGCCGAGGACGATCTCGACGCGCTTCTTTCGGGTCTCGATGGCGAGCCCGACATTGCGGACCCGCCCGGCGATCCTTCCGACGACCCCGAGACATTCCTTGCCGACTTTGACCCAGCCGCGACAAGCGCACCTGCATCCGAGCCCGAAACCGATCCGGCGGACGATCTTGACGCCCTGCTTGCGGGCCTTGACGACGGCGAAGAGAGTGCAGCACCGGCGGAGGTGGGCGACGACCTCGATGCGCTGCTGGCCGATCTGGACAGCGATACGCCCGCGGCAGGAGAGGACGACCTCGACGCGCTCCTTGCCGGGCTCGAAGATGAACCCGCAACCGCGGCGGGCGACGATCTCGACGCGCCCCCTGAAACGCCTGCGGCACCCGCCGCTGCTGCGACTGCCGAAAGCGTTGAACCGGAACTGGCCTTCGGCACGATGAGCTCCGACAGACCTGACGCGCAAAAGCTCAACCGGAAGCGGTTCCGCCTCGCGATCCTTGGCGATTTCACCGGCCGCGCCGCGCGCGGCCAGATCGAGGTGGGCGATGCGCTTGCCAGCCGCGCGCCTATCCTGCTCGACCCCGATACCGTCGAAGAGGTGATCGAGGGTTTCGGCACGACGCTGATCCTGCCCATCGGCAAGGATGGCGCGGGTGTCGAGGTGAAACTCGGCGGTCTCGACGATCTGCACCCGGATGAACTTTACGAAAAGGTCGGACTTTTCTCCGCCCTGCGGGACCTCAAGACCCAACTCAGCCACGGCGGCACGGCGGAACAAGCCGCCAAGACCCTCATCGCCTGGGGCGAGGCCCATGGCCGGGCGGTGGCGCCGCCCCGGGCGGTTTCGGGCGGCAATACCGTGCGCGCCGATCTCAAGCTCAGCGATTTCCAGCGCCTCATCGGCGACACCGGGGGGCAGCTGAAAGAGTCCTCTCCCATCGACGATCTGCTGGCACGCGTCGTGGGGCCCCACATCCGCAAACTGCCCGATCCCAATGTCACGGCCATGGCCGAAGCGGTTGACGAGGCGCTCTCGGGCGCGATGCGGCTGATCCTGCACCATCCCGAATTCCAGTCGGTCGAGGCCCAGTGGCGCGCGCTCGACCTCATCGCGCGCAGTATCGAGACGGACGATACACTCGACGTGATGCTTTACGATGTCTCGGCCGAGGAAATCGCGGCGGATCTCACGCAGTCGGACGATCTGTCGCAAAGCGGCCTTGCCCGCCTCTTGACCGAAGCACCGCTGGACGAGGAAACCGGGCGCGGCGGCTATTCCGCCCTGATCGGCATGTATACCTTCGAGGAAACGCCGCCCCACGCGCAGCTTCTGGGCCGGATCGCCCGGGTCGCGGCGCACGTGGATGCACCCTTCTTCGCTGCGATCGCGCCGGGCTTCATCGAAACCCCCAAGAAAGACCGGCATCCGCTTGTCGCCAGCGAATGGGACACGTTGCGCGCCATGCCCGAGGCCGGGCACCTTGGGCTCGTGACGCCGCGCTTCCTGATGCGCAGGCTCTACGGGGCCAAGACGGAACCGATCTACGAGTTCGAATTCGAGGAATTCACCCAGCACGCGGGCCTTTCCGGCATGCTCTGGGCGAACCCCGTGGTGCTGGTGGCGATATTGCTCGCCCGGTCGTTCAAGGAAAACGGCCCCTCCATGGGACTGGGAGAGATCATGTCGCTGGGCGACATGCCCTACCACTTCATCACGGACCAGTACGGGGACCAGGTCGCGCTACCCTGTACGGAACGTAACCTGACGCTCGACAAGGTCGAAACGGTACTGGGGCGTGGCTTGATGCCGGTCATTTCGGTCAAGGGGCGTGACGATATCCGGCTGGGATCTTTCCAGTCGCTCGCGGGAGGCGAGATACTCGGGCCGTGGAGCGGGGTTGCCCCACCACCGCCATCGCCTCCGCAACCGCCCAAGGCCAAGCCCGAGACCGTGGCCGAAGAGGGCGAAGAAGACGCGGACACCGCATCCATCGACGATGACCTGGACGATTTGTTGGCCGGCTTCGATCTCGATGCGGCGGATGCAGACGAAGACCAAAGTAATGATGATGAGATGGATGCCGAACTGGCAGCGCTGCTTGCCGACCTGTGAGCGGGGAAATTACGCCCCGTGTCGGCCGCGCCTATTTGAAGGAAATTTCTGATGACCGTCAGTAAGCCAAGAAAAGACGCCTCGACATGGATGTCGGGCACTTACACAACCGACAAGCTCCGCCTCAAGCGGGGCATCGTCAAGGAAAAGCTCAGCACGCTCACCGAGACAACGATCGAGTTTCTGGCCCAGAAGACCGAGGTCAAGCTCAGCGATTTCGTGGGCAAGATCATGACCCTCCACGTCCAGCAGGAAGGTTCCGACAACGGGCGTATGTTCACCGGGACCTGCATCTCGGTCGAGGCCATGGGCATGCGCGACCAGCAGGATCATTTCGTGGCCCATGTGCGCCCCTGGTTCTGGATGCTGACCGTCGCGCACAACACCCGCGTGTTTCAGGACAAGACCGTGATCGAGATCATCGAAGAGGTGCTGGGCGATCACGGCTTCTCCGATTACGAGGTCAAGACATCCGAAACCTACCCGACCCGCGAATATTGCGTGCAATATCGCGAGACCGATTTCGCCTTCCTGTCACGGCTGATGGAGGAGGAGGGGATTTACTACTTCTTCGACTACACCGAGGCTATGGAGAGGAACGAAAAGCTCATCATCTGCGATGGCGTCACTGCGCACAGGGATCTCTCCAATGCCGAGATCAAATTCAAACCGAAAGACGGCTCGGACAAGAAATCCGAGGAATCCATCGGCGAATGGGCCGCGGCGCAATCGGTGACGCGGGGCAAGGTCAGCCTGGTCGACTACGACTTTGAAACGCCGTCAGTGCGCCAGCTCGAGACGACCGAAATGCGGACCGGAAGCCATAACCACAACGGTTACGAATGGTATGACAAGCCCGGTCACTACAGGGGCGATGCCGACCTGGGCAAAACCCGCTCGCGCGTGCGGGTCGAGGCCGACGCGATCCGCCATGTCACCTCGCGCGGGGCAGGCAACGCCCGTGACTTCGGGACCGGTTTCCTGTTCAAGCTGATCGAACATCCCGAAGAGCTCAACAATGTCGAGTATCTGATCACGGAATGCGTACACTACGTGCAGGATTCGGAGGAACAATCGGAAAGCGAGATGTGGTTCGCGGTCGAGCCAGAGAACATCGAGTTCCCCGAAGAGGTCAAGGACGACTACTCTTTTGTCTTCGGCGTGGTCCCCAAGTCCAATCAGTATCGCGCCCCCTTCGTCACCCCCTGGCCCAACGTGCCCGGCATCCAGATCGGCGAGGTCGTGGGGCCCGAGGGTAAGGAAATCTATACTGATAAATACGGTCGCATAAAGATAAGGTTCCGTTGGGACAGGGTGAACCTCGCCAATGAGAGCGCCTCCTGCTGGATCAGGTATGTGTCGCATTGGTCAGGCAATAACTGGGGGTTCATGTCCTTCCCGAGAGTCGGACAGGAAGTTCTGGTGATGTTCGAAGACGGCGATCCCGACCGGCCCATCTGTACAGGCATGATGTACAATGCCGACAAGATGCCGCCCTTCGAGGTAGAAACCGAAGAGACCCGCACCGGTCTGGTGACCAGATCATCGCCCGGCGGCTCTGCCACGACGTTCAACTCGCTGATGTTCGAGGATGACATCGGCAACGAATACGTCCACTTCCAGTCCCAGAAGGACTACCAGATGGTGGTCAAGGACAGCGCGCAGATCACGATCGGGGACGATGGGGTGAATGTCTCACCGGAAGCGCATGACGTCGATCCGGGCAGCCTGCTGCAGACGGTCAAGCAGCATGTCACCGAGATCGTCCAGGAAGGCAACAAGAGCGAAACGGTTGACCAGGGAACGCTCGACCTGACAGTTGAAGGCGACCGGACGGAGGTCGTCCGCACTGGTGCCATGACCCTCGATATCTCCTCAAGCAGCCTCGATGTGACTGCCGCAACGACAATCCTCATCGAGGCACAGCAAAGTATCACGCTTAAGGTTGGCGAGACACAGATCGAGCTGACACAGACTGGAATCACGATATCAGCACCCCTCTCGGTCGAAGCCAAAGCCCTCAACACCACGGTGAAGGGCGAGGCGATGTTGACCCTGAATGGCGGCTTGACCAAGATAAACTAGGGCTGTGCGATGAGCGAACGATTCAAAAATATGTCCAAGGCGTCGAAGGAGCCGGCGGCAAAGCTGCTGTCTCTCACGAACACCCGCCTCAAGACACCCATCGACGCCCCCGTCGCCGCCCTGGCTGAAGAGGTGCTGATCGAACTCGATGGCAAAGGTGCCATGGTCGACGTGCTGCGCCTGATGTCCATCATTCTGCCCCCGCGCGAAAGGGTCTGGTGGGCCTGTCTGGCGGCAAGGGATTTCATCGGGCCGAAGTCCGACAAGGACCCCAAGCCACTGGCGACCTCCGAGGAGTGGGTATTCAAACCCACCGAGGAGAACCGCGAAAGCGCCCGGCTGTCGATGGACGATGCCTATATCGACGACGACACGGTCAATATCGCGATGGCGGTGCTCTATGCGGACGGCACGCTGGGACCCGCTGATCTGGCCGAATTTCCCGCGCCGGCGGGAGCGGCCGAAACCTGTGCCTTTGTCATGAATATCGTGGCGCTGAACAAGAAACCTGATACGTTTCAAGAATATGGACAGTTTCTGATCGACCGGGCGGTGGATATCGCGCGTGGCGGTAATGGCCGTATCAAAGGGGCCAAGAACGAAAAGGAGGGCGCACTATGAGTTACCCCGCCGCACGGATAACGGATATGCATCTGTGCAATGCGCCAGTACCTCCGCCGGCCGCCTCCCCTCCCGCTCCAACCCCGCTGGTATTCGTGGGGGCAGCTACTGTCCTAATCGGAAACCTGCCCGCTGCGCGCGTGGGGGACAATGCAGCACTTGGCGTGCCACACCCGATCGCAAAAGGGTCGGCCACGGTTCTCACAATGAGCATGCCGCAAGCCAGGGTGATGGATAACCTGGCCTGCGGCGGGCTTATCACGCCGCCATGCTGTCCCACCGTACTCGTGGGGGGCTGAACCAAGTATGGCGGTCAAACTGTCATTCCAATCCTCAGGCACGATTCCCGGCGAAGTGGGCCAGATGCAGATGCCCTCGGGCGGCTCGCTCAGCCTCGGACGGGGACCTGCGAACGACATCGTGCTGCCTGACCCGGAACGCCAGCTTTCCAAGAGCCACTGCGTGATCGAAGACCACAATGGCAATGTCGTGGTGGTCGATTTCTCGACCAACGGCACGTTTCTCAACTACAGCAAGGTTCCGTTGGGCCGCACACCGACACCCATCAACAACGGCGATATCCTGTCGCTTGGCCCCTACGAACTTCTCGTCGAGATTTCCGAAGCCTTGCCGCCGCCAATCCCGGATCCGATCAGCGAAGAACAGGTCTCTCACGGGAGCGCGGGCGACGCGCCCGATCCGATGAAGCTGCTTGATGACGTGGGGCCGGGGGGCGATTTCCTCGACGATCTGCTGGGATCGTCCGAGACGCCCAAGGGCCCCGGCCAGATCGACACCTCGGACCCCATCGACGAACTTCTGCCGCCCATCGGGGAGGAGGAAGACCCGTTCTTCGCCAAGCCGGGTGATTCGATGAATGACGATCTGGGCCCCAGCCAGTCGATGCACAATACCAGCGGCAGCGACAGCTTCCGCCCCGCGCTGTCAAGCGGTCCTTCGGTGATCCCCGAGGATTGGGACGACGACCTGCTCAGCCCCTCCAAACCCGAAGACCCCCCGCAAAAACCCGCCCCGGCGGCCAGCACCCCCGCGCCCGAGCCAGAAGTCGAAAAGACCCGCACCCCGCCGCCGCAAGCTGCGCAACCCGCACCGCCCCCTCCGCCCGCCGCCAAGGACGACGCACCCCCCGCACGCGAGGAACGCGTCTTCGTCAGCGGCGACCAGGCGGCCGCGCGCGCCTTTCTCGACGCGCTCGACGTCGAAGAACTCGACATCGCGGACGAGGACCTGCACACCACCATGGCCCGCATGGGCCGCGTCATGCGGACCATGATCACCGGGCTGCGCGAAATCCTGATGACCCGCACTTCCATTAAGTCCGAGTTCCGGATCGAACAGACGATGATCAGCGCGGGCGGCAACAACCCGCTGAAATTCTCGATCAGCGCCGAACAGGCGATCGAGGCGCTGGTGAAGCCCAAGACGCGGGGCTACCTCGGCTCGGAAACCGCGACCGAGCAGGCCTTGAACGATATCAAGGCGCATGAGGTGGCGATGGTCACGGGGATGGAGGCCGCGCTCAAGGGTATTCTGGCGCGGCTCGACCCGGAAGTTCTGAGCGAACAGATCGAAACCGGCGGCGGCATCACCGGCCTTCTGAAAGGCAAAAAGGCCCGCTACTGGGAAATCTACGAAAGGATGTATGGCCAGATATCCGATCAGGCCGAGAATGATTTTCACGAGCTCTTCAGCCGCGAATTCGCGCGTGCCTACAAGGAGCAGCTCGATAAGTTAAAATAACCGCATCCCAGAAGGGTGCGGAGGACAGGGGAGTATTGCGTGTCCTGGGACAGTAAAGTGCTTTGGACGGAGGGGCTGTTTCTGCAGCCTCAACATTTCCAGCAGGCCGACCGCCACAAGGAAGCGCTGGTCGCCGGTCTTGCGCGGCGTATCCGTCCCTATGGCTGGGGCGTGAACGCGCTCGAGATCGACGAGGAGACGCTGAAGGTCGGCCAGTTCGCGCTGAAGTCCTGCGCGGGTCTCACCCACGACGGCATGGTCTTCCGCGTGCCCCAGACCGACGACCACCCCCCGGCCCTCGAAGTGCCGGAGACCATCAAGGATTGCGTCGTCTACCTGACCGTACCGCAGCGCCGGCAGGGCGCGGTTGAGGTCGATCTCACCGGGGCCGAACAATCCGTCAGCCGCCTGCGCCTCTCCGAGATCGAGATCACCGACACCATGGGCAAGGACCAGAAGCCGGTGACCATCGGCGTCGGCAAGATGCGCCTGCAATTCGCCCTGGCCGTCGATGACATGTCCGACCTGCTAGCCATCCCCATCGCCCGCATCATCGAGGTGAGGCCGGACAAAGAGATCATCCTCGACCGCAGCTTCATCCCCTCCTGCATCGACGTGCGCGCCGCCACCCCGCTGGAAGGCTTCGTGCGCGAGATCGAGGGGCTCCTGTCGCACCGCATGACGGCGCTGGCCGGGCGTCTCTCCGAAGGAGGTGCGGCCAAGGCGGTGGCGGAGGTTTCGGATTTTCTGCTGCTCACGGTGATCAACCGCAACATCCCGGTTTTCCGCCACCTGAGCACGGTGGAAAACCTGCACCCCGAGGACGCCTATCGCCATTGTGTCGCGCTCGCGGGCGAGTTGTCGGTCTTCATGACCACGAACAAGGAGCCGCCGGAGTTTCCCGCCTACAAGCACGACAACCTGTCGCTGACTTTCGCGCCAGTCATCCGCACCCTGCGGCAATACCTCAGCTCGGTTCTGGAACAGACCGCCATCTCGATCCCGCTCGAGGCGCGGAAATACGGCGTCAGCGTCGGCGTCATCGCCGACCGCAAGCTCATCAGCACCGCCGGTTTCGTGCTGGCCGTGCAGGCCGATATTCCCGCCGAGGACGTGCGCCGCCACTTCGCCGGGCAGGCCAAGATCGGCCCGGTCGAGGAAATCCGCCAGCTTGTCAATTCAGCCCTGCCGGGGATCGCGCTGCGGCCGCTGCCTGTCGCGCCGCGCCAGATACCCTATCACGCGGGCGTCGTCTATTTCGAACTCGCCTCCGACAGCCCTTATTGGGGCAAGATGACCACATCGGGGGGGATCGCAGTACATGTCTCGGGCCAGTATCCCGGCCTGAACATGGAGCTTTGGGCGATCCGCAACACGTAGGGATTTAGGAAAGGGGGGTGCCCGTGTCAGACGAAGACCCGTTTGCAGAACCCGATGACACAGACAAGACGGTGATCCGCCCCAACCCGGGCGGCCGTCGCACGTCTGCGGCAGCATCCACCGCCGCAGACGCGCCCGCGCAGCCCCAGGCCCCGGTCGAGCCGATGGAGGCACCGAAGATGGATGCGGTGGGCATCCCGACCTCCGCCGCACCCCGCGCCGCCCGCAAGGACGGCCCGCAGGAGGTGGAGATGGTGCTCACGGGCATGAACCAGCTCACCGCCTGCGCCGCACCTCTCTTCTCGCTGATCTCGCGCATCCGAAACCGCGCCCAGCACATGGACCCCGACAAGCTGCGCTCGTCGGTGGTGGCCGAGGTCCGCGCCTTCGAGAACCACGCGCTGCAGGCGGGCATCCCGGCGCAGACCGTCAAGATCGCGCGCTACGCGCTTTGCGCGACGCTCGACGACGTGGTCCTGAACACGCCCTGGGGCGGACAATCAAGCTGGGGCCTGCAGTCCATGGTCGGCACCTTCCACCGCGAAACGGTGGGCGGCGACCGGTTCTACGACCTGCTGGCACGGCTGGAAAAGGAACCGACGAACAACCTCGATGTGCTGGAATTCATCTACATGTGCCTCTCGCTCGGCTTCGAGGGACGGTTGCGCGTCGAACAGGGCGGCCCGGACAAGCACTTGCAGATCCGCGCCGGATTGGCCCGGATCATCCGCGGCCAGCGCGGCGATGTGGAGCGTGATCTCTCTCCCCATTGGGAGGGCGAGGACAAACCCTTCCAGGCGCTTTCGGCCTGGCGTCTCGTCTGGATTGCCGTCGCGGCCGCCGCCGCATTGCTCGCGCTCCAGTTCTCGGGTCTCTCCTATCTGCTCGGCACCCATACCGAGCGGCTGATCGGCCAGCTCTCGGTGATCGACAGCGGCCCTGTCGCGCAGCTTCAGCGCCGCGCGCCGCCACCCCCGCCCGCACCGCCCGCCCCGGCAGAGGAGGTGCGCCTGCAAAAGGTCGTCTCCTTCCTGCAGCCCGAGATTGACGAGGGAATCGTCAGCGTGTTCCAGCAGGGCAACACGCTTGTCATCCGCATTGCGGGATCGGGCATGTTTGGCTCGGGTTCGGATCAGCTGGTGGACGCCTTCGTCGAACCCATCTCGCGCGTGGCCAATGCGCTGAATGACGAACCGGGCCCGGTGATCATCACCGGCCATTCCGACAACGTTCCGATCAAGTCGTCGCGCTTCCCATCGAACATGCACCTCAGCCTCGCGCGGGCGAAATCGGTCATGGCCTCGATGGCCAGAACTCTGAAAGACCCGGAGCGCCTCAGCGCAGAGGGCAGGGCGGAGAAGGAACCGATCGCAGACAACAGCACCCGTGAAGGCCGGGCCAAGAACCGCCGGATCGAGGTTCTGCTCGTACAGGAGTCCGACCAATGATGGCACGCCGTATCCTGCGGTTCTTCTTCAAGTCGATCTATTCGATTCTGCTTCTGGCCGCGATCACGCTTTCGGTAGCCGTCTGGTTCCTCGCCACCTTCATCGGTGGCGAGACATGGCGGCCCTTCGACAGCATCATGTCCCGCTCGATCTTTATCGGCGGCATCTGGTTCTTCTTTTTCGGGCTGATGCTCTTCATCTTCCTGCGGCGACGCCGCAAGGAAAAGGCGATGACCGAGGAAATCGCCGAAACGGTCGATGACGGCGACGATGTCACCAGCGAGGAAATGGCCGAGCTGCGCACCAAGCTCAAGACCGCCATGGCCGAGCTGCGCAAATCCAAGAACGGGCGCAAGCACCTCAACGAATTGCCGTGGTACGTGATGATCGGCCCGCCCGGCGCGGGCAAGACGACGGCAATCGTGAATTCCGGTCTGCAATTCCCGCTGGCCGACACCATGGGCAAGACTGCCATCGGCGGGGTAGGGGGCACGCGCAATTGCGACTGGTGGTTCACGAACAACGCCGTGCTGATAGATACCGCCGGCCGCTATACCACGCAGGAGAGCGATGCGGAGACGGACAACGCCGGCTGGCTGGGCTTTCTCGGGCTTCTGAAGAAATACCGCAAGCGCCAGCCCATCAACGGCGCGATGATCGCCATCTCGCTGTCGGACCTGCTGATGCAGGACGAGGTGACACAGGCCAGCCACGCCAAGGCCGTGCGCCGCCGCCTGAACGAATTCCGCGAGAAACTGGGCGTGCGCTTTCCGGTCTATGTCCTGTTTACCAAGGCCGACCTGATCGCCGGATTTACCGAATTCTTCGACAACCTTGGCAAGGAAGACCGCGAACAGGTCTGGGGCTTTACCCTGCCGCTCGACGTGAGCAAGGACGAAGCCTCGCCCGTTGCCGCCTTCGACAGCGAATTCGCGCTGCTGCTCGGTCAGCTCAACGCGCAATCGCTCGAACGGATGCAAACCGAGACCGATCCGCAGCGCCGCTCGATGATCGCGGGCTTTCCCGGCCAGGTTGCCGCCATGCGCAAGGTGGCGCGCGACTTCCTGACCGAAGTGTTTCAGGAAAACCGTTACGAACACCGCCACATGCTGCGCGGCATCTATTTCACCTCCGGCACGCAGGAAGGCACGCCCATCGACCGGCTGATGCTGGGCATGGCGCGCACCTTTGGCATCGGGCGGCAGGCCATCGGCACGGGGCAGGGGCAGGGGCGGTCCTATTTCCTCACCCGGCTTTTCGAAGGCGTAATTTTCCCGGAGGCGGGGCTTGTCTCGGCCGATGACAAGGTCGAGCGCCGCTACCGCTGGACCAAGCGCGCGGCAATTGCCGCGACGGTTGTTTTCGCGCTGACCACCGGGGCGCTCTTTACCCGTAGCTATCTTGGTAACCAAGACCTGATCGCCAATGCCGCAACTTATGTGGACAGCTATCAGCAGCTTGCCTCGACTCTGCCCGGCAACCCGGTGGGCGATACCGATCTGCCCCCCGTGGTCGATGCGTTGAACATCCTGCGCGACATGCCGACAAACCCCGCAGCCGGTGATCCCGACCCGGAACGGCGGCTGACCTACGGCCTCTACCAGGGCGAGGTGATCGGCACGCAGGCCGCCCAGACCTATCGCGCCGCGCTTAACCAGCGCCTTTTGCCACGGCTGCTGCTCCGGCTCGAAGAGCAGATCACCGGCAACGTGAACAACCCCGACCTGCTCTATGAAGCGCTCAAGATCTACCTGATGCTCGGCCTTGAGGGGCCGATGAACGCGCAGCTGGTCAAGGAATGGATGAACATCGACTGGTCGGTCACCTACGCCGGTCCGGGGCGTCAGCAGTTGCGTGACGACCTTGCTTTCCACCTCGATGCGCTGTTGTCGCAGCCGATGGCCAAGATCGCACTCAACGGTCCGCTGGTCGAACAGGTGCAAGGGATCCTTTCCGAAATGCCGCTGGCGCAGCGCGTCTACAACGGCATCATCAACAGCCCCTCCGCCACCGCACTTCCCAAGTGGCGCATCACCGAAGCGGGCGGCCCCGCTGTCACCCGTGTGCTGGTGCGTTCTTCCGGCCAACCGCTCAATGACGGGGTCGAGGGCATCTTTACCTACGATGGTTTCAACAACGTCTTTCTGGGCGAGGCACTCGGCGTTGCCCGCCGCATACAGTCCGAAAGCTGGGTCCTTGGCCCGCGTGGCGTCGCCGAACAGACGGATGCCGCGCTTACTGCGCTGAGCCGCGACGTGCTCGACCTTTACTACAACGACTTCATCTCGCGCTATGACGGTATTCTGAGCGACATCGACATCATCCCGATCGAGTCGCTTTCGCACGCGGTCGAGGTGACGAACGTGCTTTCGGGGCCGACATCCCCGATCGTCAACATCCTGACTGAAATCGCTAAGGAAACCCGCCTCACCGAGGACCGTTCAGTTCTGGGCAACGAGGCGATCAATCAGGGTCTGGGCCGCGTGGCCGAGATCGAGGCGCGGTCGAGCCTGACCATCCAGGGCGAGATCCTGCTTGAGGCGCTCCGGAATTCGGCCGCGGCCAATGGCGAGCCGCCGAAGGCGCCCGGTGCATATGTCGAGGAACGGTTTGACTGGCTCAACCAACTCGTTGCCCGACCCGAAGGGCAGGATAGCCAGATAGACATGCTGATAGGCACGCTGCAGGAGGTCTATCAGGAGCTCAACAAGATGTCCTTCAGCGGTGTTGCGGCTCAGCCGTCCGAAGGCGGCACAGCAACGCAGCGCTTCATGCAAATGGCCTCGCGCATTCCCGGGCCACTGGAGCGCTGGGCCAATCAGATAACCAGTTCGTCCTCAGGCATCACCGCCGATGGCACGCGCTCTTCGATCAACGCGGCGTGGCAGGCGAACGTACTGCCTTTCTGTACGCAGGCGCTGGAGAACCGCTATCCCTTCAACCGGCGCGCCCGCGCCGACGTGGCACTGGCAGATTTCCAGAAGCTCTTTGGCCCCGGCGGCATGATCGACGCCTTCTTTCAGACCCATCTGAGCAAGTTCGTCGATACCGGTGCCCGACCGTGGCAATGGAAACAGGTGAACGATGTCGACCTCGGCATTTCTCCGGCAGTCCTGGAACAGCTGCAATACGCCGCCGAAATCCGCGATGCCTTCTTTGCCGGGGGACCCACGCCGCAGGTCCAGTTCCAGATCACGCCCGAGGCGCTGGACCCCAAGGCGGACTCGGTACAGCTGACCATCGGGTCGCAGAACATCCTGTTCGAGACGCGGCGGCCCAACAACACGCCCGTGGCGATCACCTGGCCGGGGACCGTCGGCCTTGCCGGGGTGGTGTTCCAGCCCAACCTGCGCGACGCGGAGAGCCAGCTGGCCAAGGACGGGCCATGGGCGTGGTTCCGCCTGCTGGACGCGGCGGAAATCAGGCGCACAAATGTCGCCGACCGCACGCGCGTGATCTTCAACGTCGCTGGGCGCATCGCGATTTATCAGCTTCAGTCCGGGTCGGTGATCAACCCCTTCGCGCTGCCCGCGCTGTCCAAGTTCAGCTGCCCCAAGTCGTTCTGATGGGACAGGGGTACGGCGCTTTCGGAAAGATGCCCGCCCTGGGCGACTTCTTTCAATTGAACGCACCGCCCGGATTTGTGCGCACCTGGGACGACTGGCTGCAATCCGCAATGGTAAGCGCCGCCGAGGCCGGAGGGGCCAGCTGGGACGATCAGTACATGTCCGCGCCGATCTGGCGCTTTGCCCTGTCGCCGGGTCTCGCCGGGCCTGCCAAGACCATCGGTGTGCTGATGCCCTCGGTTGACAGGGTCGGGCGGCGCTTTCCGCTGGCGCTGATGGCCGCGGTGGACCGGGAGGGGCCCATCGCACTCGACCATCTGGTCGAGGACGTGACCTTTGAACAGCTCGAAGATCTCGCCCTTGCCTCGCTTGAGGACGGAATGGACCGCGACCGGCTGGCCGGAGCGCTTGCCGGGATCGGAGAACCGATACCGCATGGCTATGCCCCGCTCAGGCGTGCGGGCAATACGCTGGTGATGACCCAGGCGCGCGAGGACGGGCTGGCCCCCGAGCTTGCCGCCGGGCTTCTGGGGGCAGGGGGCTTTGCCCATCCCAGTCTCTGGAGCACCCTTCTAGATGGCAGCCGCCGCATGATGATCTGCGACGGCCTGCCCGACGCGCATCAGGCGCGCGCCCTTTTCGACCTGAATGCCCCGCTGTGGGGAGACGCGAGGCCCGTACCATGACCCTGCACACCCGCTACAGCGTGAAGACCCACGTCGGACACAAGCGCAAAGTCAACGAGGACGCGGTGCTGGCGCTGCCGGAGCTGAACATCTGGCTGGTATCGGACGGGATGGGCGGACACGCGGCAGGCGACTATGCCAGCCGCCTGATCGCAGACATGGCGGCGGGCATACCGCTG
The DNA here is from genome assembly GCF_040811725.1 of Sulfitobacter sediminis. NCBI lineage: Bacteria > Pseudomonadati > Pseudomonadota > Alphaproteobacteria > Rhodobacterales > Roseobacteraceae > Sulfitobacter > Sulfitobacter sediminis. The sequence goes on along the minus strand of NZ_JBFNXX010000019.1, from coordinate 6,273 downwards.
GACCTCGAACCCAAGGACAGGCTGTCCGCCCTGCGCGACACCATTCAGGAGGCGCACCGGATCATCCGGCAGGAGGCGCATGACCGCGGGATCGAGGTGATCGGGGCGACCGTCGTGGGGCTGATCCTGGCCGACAGCCATTTCGCCGCCCTCTGGGCCGGCGACAGCCGTCTTTACCGCCTGCGCGACGGCGAGATCGAGATGCTGACCACGGATCATTCCGTCGTCGCAGCCCTGGTCGAATCCGGCCAGATGACCTGGGACGAGGCCGAAAGCCATCCCCAATCCAATGCCATCACCCGCGCCGTAGGCGTGGGCGACACCCTCGATCTCGACAAGATCAGGGGCGAGACGGCGCCAGGCGACCGGTTCCTTCTGTGCTCGGACGGGTTGACGAAATATGCGACCTTCGGGATGCTGAGGCAGGCGCTGTCCACACAGCCCATCGAGCTGATCTGCGACCACCTGATCCAGATCGCGCTGGCAGGCGGCGGGGCCGACAATATCTCGACCGCTGTCGTGGATATCATTTGACGGGATAATCCCTCCTTAAGGATTAAGATCACGCCAAGCGATTGATTTCCATGACGCCGCGCGGCTTGTCCCCGCGGGGACACGCACTTTACTGCGTTGTTTCCAGTATCCGCGTGTCCATCGACCGGATGATCCCGTCGCTGTTCTCGGCCCTGTCCCGCAGCGCCTCGGCGTAGCCGACGGAAGATTCCGTGCCGGGGCGCATCTGGCGGAAAAGCGGGGCATCCGAATGGATGACAAGGATCTTGCTCTTGCCAAGCGAAGTGTCGTCAACCGTGAAGGCGATGCTTCCCTCAGGGCGGCTGTCGTCGAGCGGATAGGCCACCCGGACCGGCACCGCGCCGTCCTTCCCGTCGCGAAGCGTCAAGATGGAATTGTCCGGCCGCCCGCGATGGGGCAGCAGGTGATAGACATTGCCCGAGACATCCAGCACCGATACCGACAAAAACCCGGTAAAGACCCCGGCAGGGATGATCACGTCGATGACAGGGTTCTCACCGACGCTGAACGTACCCTCGGCATGGGGCTGTCCGGTGATCCCGTCGGTAAATGCCACTTCCATCCCGCCTTCGGATGCCTTGGGCAGGTAATTCTCGACCACGCACAGAGCGGGGTTCAGGATCTCGATGTCCATCACCACGTTGCGCCCGTCGGTCAGGTCTTCAAGCTGAAACTGCAGGTCCTCGCGCGCGGCATTGCTAGCCAGCGCGCCCTTGACCAGAACCGGATCGTCCGGGCCATAGCCCACCGGGCCGGGATCGTTGATCTGGCTCAAAGCCCCGCAATCCGCATATTGGACAAGCACGTTGTCCACGTCCGCCGGGTTGAGGAAAAGAGAGGTCAGCGCCACGTCGATGGTGCCCGTCAGGCCACCGGGCCAGTTGCCGGGATACTTCGCAGACAGGGCTGAAATCACCGCGGAGTCCGTCGTGCTGCCGGTGACCTCGACCTGGTTGCCCGTCACCGCCAGCTGCCAGTCGTCCAGCACCGCGATATCGTCGAGGACGGTCATCACGTCCGCGCCCCAGCTCGGCGCGATATCGCCGGAGGCCAGTGTCAGATTGGCGTTGCCGCCCATCTCTGTCATCCGCGCAGCGAGGGCGCTTTGGATCTCGGGGTCGGGAACGTAACCGCTGGCGCTGGGAGGCAGGTTTTCGGGGTCCGCGACCACGAGGGAGAAGGGGCTGACAACCGGGTAGGTGGGGCCACTCGGTCCAAGAAGGCCGCCGAAATACGCCGCGGCGCCGCCGCCAATGGCCAGCACGGCAACCCCCGCAGCGATCAGCCCGCCGGACATGCCTCCGGACTTCTTCGCGGGAGGGGGCGTGTCCCGCTGGACCTTCGGTTTCTCGGATTTGGCGGCCGCCACGGGTGCGGGCGGTGGCGGTGTTGCCTCTGCCTTCTCGGTCTTGGGCGGCGGGGCGATCACCGTGGCATCGTCCAACGGTTCCTCTGCGCCGCCGCTCTCGATGAACGCCAGCACGTCGGTCATCGACTGGAAGCGGTCCTCCGGGTCGGGTGCGGTCATCCGGTCGATGAGCGATTTGAGCGGCTCGGGCACGCCCGAGGTATCCAGCCGCTCTTTCTTCTTCTGCACCACCTCCATCGGGTTGGCCCCGGCATCGGGTGGCTTGCCACGGAAATTCGCCAGCAAAAGCGCGCCTAGCGAATAGATGTCCGACCGCGCATCGGTATTCCCGCTGAGCTGTTCGGGCGCGGCATAGGCGTATTTGCCCGCGAACTCATTGCCGACGATGGTCTCGGCCCCGGGGTTGGTGTCCTTGGCGATGCCAAAGTCGATCACCACCGCCTGTGCCGGGTCGCCGTCGCGCAGGATGATGTTGTCGGGCGAGAGATCCCGGTGCACGATGCTGCGCTTGTGCGCGGCCTGAAGCCCTTCGCCCACACGCTTGCAGATGGTCAGCAATTCCTCCGCCGCCATCGGCCCTTCCTTGAGCTTGCGATCAAGGCCGGGGCCGTCGATGTAATCCATCAACAGATAAATCAGCCCCTCGGACGTGCGGTGGTTCTCGGAGTAGCGCACGATGGCGTCGTGCCTGATCTCGCGGATTTCCTCCTCGCGCGTCATCAGGACGAGGTAATCCTCGTTACTCGCAAATTCGGCCTTGAGGACTTTAATCGCGACAAGACGCCCCGAGATCTCGCTTCGGGCGCGATAGACGTCGGATGTGCCGCCACGGCCCAGTAGCGCCTCGATCCGGTAGGTGTTGTTCAGAACGTCTCCGGGTTGAAACGCGTCGCCGGGGCGGGGCTCTGTCATGGTCTTTTTCCGGTCACCAAGGCTGTCCTGCGCGTGTTCGCCTAGCCTAGGGCCTGGAATTCGACCCGGCGGTTGGCGTCGCTGCGCGGATCATTCGGATCGTAAGGCGCGCTTTCGCCCATGCCGATGGCCTTGAGACGGGTCTCTTCGATCCCGCAGCTTGAGATGAGGTGACGCTTGACCTCTTCCGCACGCAGCAGGGACAGGTTCTGGTTATAGGCGGCAGAACCAGAGCTGTCGGTGTGCCCGATGATCTGGAACACGGCCACATCCACAGCCTTCATCGCTTCGCACATTGCGGCAAGCTTAGGCTTTTCGTCCTCGCGCAGTGCCGCGCTGTCGAAATCAAAGCTGATCTTGACGTTGACCTGATCGGCCTGATCGACGGCGCTGTATTCTTCGGCAGCTGCGACGACCTGGGTCTCAGCCTGCGTCGCAGTGCTGTCCGAGGCAACGCTTTCGGTCGAGGGCACGATCACAAGGCCGCGTGTCTTTTGCTTGTTGAAAGCATCCTTGATCTGGTCAGCTGTCATGTCGTTCTGGGCCGAGGCGATCTGGCCAGTCAGAACCAGCAGTGTTGCCGCAGCAACGGCGGTGAGGGTACGCGGAAAAAACATATCTCCTCCTTTCAAAAATTGGATTCATGAAAAGGCCTGACTCCACGCTATACGACAGGGGCTTGGCTAACAACGGTTTTGACGCGGCGCGGGGCTTTGTCCTAAGCTGAGTATAGGCCCCGGCCCGTGTATTTGAGAGAGCATTGCTTCATGAAGTTGATCCCGGCATTGATCCTGGCCTTTGCCATTATTCTGGCACCGATCCTGTGGTACGTGATCCCGATGATCCTGGGCACCGACGACTACGGCTCCGGCCCCTCGATCGACTCGCAGGCGCGGATCGAGATCGAGATCCTCAACCAGCAGGTCGAGGATATCCGGCTGCGGATGGAGGACATCCGCGAAGGCATGTCCGCGCTTGGGCAGGAGGTGCGCCAGCGCCCGGCGTTCCAGCCGCAGATCCCCGGCATGGCCCCGGGCGCGCCGCGCAGCGACGGGGCCGAGATTTTCCAGCAGAACGGGCAGAACGACATCATCGACGCCTATGCGCAGGTGGTGCTGATCGCCGACCGGGGCAACGTGAACAAGGGGCTCAAGATCGCGGGCGGCAGCTATCTGGTGGAAAAGCTGGGCCTGCCGCGCGAAGAGCTGAGCGACAGATGCGAGCCGATGACCAACCCGCGGCTGAAGGACAAGCTGCAGACGCGGCAGGTGGGGCCCATCCGCGTCACGATGCTGGAGCCTGCGCTGGAATCCCTCGCGCGGGTCTTCGAGAACGTGCGCATCACCGACCCGGATCTCTATGCCCGGATCAACACCGCCGGCGCGCTCTGCGTGCGGCGCATCCGGGGGACGCTCAACCGCGTGTCGACCCACAGCTTCGGACTGGCGGTCGATCTGAACATCGACGGCAAGCTCGACACCCTCGGCGACGGGCGCACACAGCTGGGCCTGACGATCCTCGCCGATTTCTTTCGCACCGAGGGCTGGGTCTGGGGCGCGAGCTGGCGTCGCGAGGACAGCATGCATTTCGAGATCAGCCGCAGGCAGTTGGATGAATGGCTGGCGGCGGGACGGTTGTGAGGTTGTTGCAACCAAGTAGCAATGTCCCTCCCTCCGCAAAGTAGAAACGTCTCACTTGAGCGCCACGCAAGCGCAGCCTGACAGGGCGGAGACCTCAATGCGGTTCAGCTCGCGCTCGCTCATCAAAACCCATCCCATGCTAACCACCTCTGCCTGTTCTCATAAGGGCAGAGGGTGACACTTCTACTTTGCAGATGTGGGACATTCTAACTTTGCGGCTACAGAGGGTTTGGGGTGTAAGACAGATTATGTAATGTAGGGTGCGCAATCATTGCGCACAGCATCCAGTCTCAATCCGCAGAAGGTGCGCAGTAAATGCACACCCTACAGCTAGCTAGGTACAGGTGATCTCCAAACCCAACTACCTGCTTTGCCTCTATTCGGATTTCAGCCATTCGATCTCCCCACCTCTCCTAACCAGTGCTAATTGATGCGACCTCGTGACGAGAAAAATAGCGACAAACTTGCCGTTGGAAGCGCCGGGGCCGAATGAGCGCAGTACCGCAAATAGATTATCTCTCCTGTCGAGAGTGAAATGGTAAACTGTATCAGAGTTCTTCCCGACATTAGGGTCAGGATTCATAACCAGAACATGACAACTGCGGCCAGAGCGCATGCTGACAGAAAGACCTTTGGGCACCTGTCATAGCGTGTCGCGACGCGCCGCCAGTCCTTGAGCCGAGCGAAGCTGTTCTCGATCTTGTGGCGCTTTCGGTATAGCGCCTCGTCATGGGGGATCGGAACCTTGCGGCTCTTTCTGGAAGGGATGCACGGCGTGATCCCCTTGTCTTCCAGGGCTTCTCGATACCAGTCCGAGTCGTATCCGCGGTCCGCCAGCATATGTTCGGCGGGAGGAAGCTCGTCCAGCAGTGCCCGTGCGCCGATGTAATCACTCCGCTGGCCAGCCGTCAGAAACATCCGCAGCGGACGGCCAGCCGCGTCTGTAACCGCGTGCAGTTTCGAATTCATGCCGCCCTTGGTGCGCCCGATCAGGCGACCGCGCCCCCCTTTTTCAGCCCCAGGCTTGAGGCTGTACGGTGCGTCTTCAGATGTGTCGCATCGATCATCAGCGTGTCAGTCTCACCGCCCTGATCGGCCAGTTCCAGAAGCATCCGGGCGAAAATCCCTTTCTCGCTCCACCGCTTCCACCGGCTGTATAAGGTCTTGTGCGGGCCATAAACGGCAGGCGCATCGCGCCACCGTAAGCCATTGCGGTTGATGAATATTATGCCGCTCAATACCCGCTTGTCATCCACACGGGGCTTGCCGTGAGACTTTGGAAAGAAGGGCTCAAGCTTCGACATCTGCGTGTCGCTCAGCCAATAAAGATCACTCATATCAGCGCTCCGTTTTTCGAAGCGTGAATCACGCGCAGGCGCTGAGATCAATGCATCCTGACCCTAGAAAGTTTCTTGACCTCGGCGTTAGGGCCGAGCTCTTCAAATTGTTGGATAAGACAATTCCAATCCACACCCTTAGAGGACGCTGCCCTCATCTTTAGGTCTTTAACTAATGCCTCTTCCAGCTATGCTTTTCCTCAAATCTCTTGTGATTCAATTGTTATGCGGGAACACGTCTTGGCTACTTCACGTAGGCTACCTTCTGCAGCCGCGCTTTGTGAACTGCTTGCCCAGCCGCAAAATGCCAGTTGAAAACAAACAAGGAGGCGTAACGCAATAATACTTAGGTAGCTGAGCATAAGCTATGGGCTCAACAATTTCTGGGTGTTTGTAGACTGGCCAGTGAATGACACACCGGCTGAGGCCGGTGGCATCATTTGGCGGAATGTAATTCCAGGTACTGCATGATGATGTCGTC
>NZ_JBFNXX010000175.1:0-260 GCF_040811725.1 Sulfitobacter sediminis | reverse complement strand
CCGATGACCCATCGGGACGGTGCACGTGCACTCCGCAACAGGTTCGCCGGTATTCAGGTCGGCTTTCGGGCCCGATCCTAGACAGAGTGGACGTCACAGTCAGGATGCGACCGCTGACGTCGGCGCATCTGCTTGATGCGTCAGCTCTGCCCGCGGGGGAATCTAGTGCAGCGGTGCACGAGCGGGTCGCGCAAGCCCGTGAGCGTGCTGCCGCCCGGTGGCGGGGAGTTCCCTGGCGATGCAACGCCGAGGTTCCAGGA
>NZ_JBFNXX010000174.1:0-261 GCF_040811725.1 Sulfitobacter sediminis | reverse complement strand
TACGCCAATGGACGCATGCTCCACGCCCTGGCCCATCAAGGGGATGCCCCCGCCTTCCTCGGCAAGGTAAATAAGGCCGGGTCGCCGTGGGCCGGGGTACTTCTGTCTAGCGCCGTAACAGCTATTGCAGTGGTCGTCGTCGGGCTGCTACCGGAACAGGCGTTCGTGTACATCATGTCGATCGCCATGATCGCCGCAATCATCAACTGGGCGACGATCATCATCACCCAGATGCTCTTTCGTCGCCGTCTCGATCCTGAA
>NZ_JBFNXX010000173.1:0-263 GCF_040811725.1 Sulfitobacter sediminis | reverse complement strand
GCCTCGAGTGCGCTGATGCGTCGCCGCTTTCCGCCATCCGTAATGGTAACCTGCCGAGACAGCATTTCCTGGACATGCGTCTTGAAGTCGAGGCTCCCTTTCGGACGCCCCTTCGGATTGCCGGACTTTCCGGGTTTAAACTGGGCGGATTTCGGAGGCTTTCCGTAGCCGACCTCATAGTCATCTGAGAAGTCACCGACCATCTTCGGCCTCCGCTTCAAGAACCGAGAGCGCCATGCCGTCTTCGATCCGGACGGGATCCT
>NZ_JBFNXX010000172.1:0-264 GCF_040811725.1 Sulfitobacter sediminis | reverse complement strand
GCGCACGACACCCCGCCACCGCCCCCCGCCGCCCCGCCCCCCCCCCCACGCCCCCCGCGCCGCCCCCCCCCCGCCCCCCCCCCGCGGGGCCCCGCCCCCCCCCCCCCCCCCCGCACGCCCCCCCCCCCCCCCCCCCCCCCCCCCCCCCCCCCACCCCCCCCCCCCCCCCGGCCCCCCCCCCCCCCCCGGGCCCCCCCCCCCCCCCCCCAGGGCCCCGCGCCAGCTCGATCGCCCGCTGCGCATCGAGCGCGGCACGCCCCGGTG
>NZ_JBFNXX010000171.1:0-264 GCF_040811725.1 Sulfitobacter sediminis | reverse complement strand
ACAGGTGACCCGTAAGATCGCCCGATCCAGGCATGAAGACGCCCGCCAAAAAGCACGGGATATCGCGAAGACAGATGCCTATGTCGCCTCCAGCTACGCGAGAAAGAAGGTAGAGATGCTCTTCGCCCACCTCAAACGCAGTATCGGCCTCGACCGCCTCCGCCTTAGAGGACCAAACGGCGCCAAGGACGACTTCCACCTCGCAGCAACAGTCCAGAACCTCCGCAAACTTGCCAAGCTCAGACAAATTCCGGTGTGAAGAGC
>NZ_JBFNXX010000018.1:0-73357 GCF_040811725.1 Sulfitobacter sediminis | reverse complement strand
CGTCCTCCTTTGTGGATCATCGCAGACCCACCTTGGCACATAGATGCCGTCGGGGGGCGGTCACATCATCAAAGCCCTGCGGATCGAGAACGGGTTCTCGTTTCAATCTGCGCCGGTGAATTCGCTGATCTCCTTCAGCACCGCGCCGGGGGCCGTGGCGCTCGATGGGGAGGGCGAGAATTCGCCCTACACCGCCTCGCTGGTCGAGGCGACGCAGCGCTTTCCGGAGCATGACGTGGCAAACGTTCTGCCCATCGTGCGTGCAAGGGTCTTTGACGAGACCAACGGCTTTCAGGTCCCGTGGGAGAGCTCTTCGTTGTTGCGGCCCGTTTTCCTGTCGAGCCAGGCGCAGGAGGAGCCTCCGCTCGAAATTGCAGCCGCCGCCGTGCAGGAGCCCGCGGCAGCCCCGGTGGTGCGCGATGGCAGCGCAACGGCATCGGTGACGATCATCCGTGAAGCGACAGTGCAGCGGCATGTACCGGTTTTCGGTGCGGAGGATATCCAGAAGATGAGCGGGCAGGGACCGTTTACCGTGGGTGATTTGCCCAAGAGCGGAAAGCTCGGCGTGCGATCCGGGGATCGTATCCGGCTGTTACAGCCCGGGGAGCAGCTTGGCCTCGCCGCCGTGTCGCGGCTGACCTATTCACCCGAACTGCCCGTCGTCAAAGCCACGGCGGCGGCGGACCTGCTGACCGATACGGTGCGTTTGCAGACGGGCAGCGGCGCGGTTGAGGTAACCCTGAACCTGACCTACCACGCCTGCGACCTCGCGGCTGCCTCGCCGCTTGACCCGCAGGGCGTCGGGCTCGTGGTCGAGAATTTTGAACTGATCCCCGACGAGGCTGTCGCGGCATGTAGCGGGGCCGTGGCCGCATATCCGAACGAAAGCCGGTTCCACTATCAACTTTCCCGCGCGCAAAGCGCCAAGCGCGACTATGACGCCGCCGAAGCCAGCGTGCGTGCCGCGCTGGAGATGGACCATACCCGCGCGCATCTCGGTCTGGGGCAGATAAGGCGCAACCGCATGGCCGGGATTGGCGCCGATGTGGACAGGGCGGTGCCGGACGTCGTCCGCCAGCATTATCTCGACGGGCACAACGAGGGCGACCCGATGGCGACCTACCTGCTGGGCCACCAGATGATCCGCTATGGCGAGACGGCCGCGGCCCGCGAAAGCGGTTTTGCCCTGCTGCACCGCTCCAAGGACGCGGGCTATGTCGAGGCGCTGAACGAACTGGCGCGGTATTTCCTGCTGGCCGAAGACGGCAACGCAAACCCGCAGCGCGGCTTGCAGTATCTCGAGGAATCCGGGGCACGGGGCAACAACTTCGGCTTCAACAGCCTTGGGGTCGTCTACAAGAACGGCGTGGGGGGCATCACGCCCGATGTCAACAAGGCGGTCGAGAGCTTCACCGATGCGGCCGACCTCGGCCATCCGACCGCGCCCACGAGCCTCGGCCGTGTTTATGCCGAGGGGCAGCTTGTGGCGCCGGATTTCCCCCGGGCGTTGCGCTGGTACGAAGAGGGGCTGAGGCGCGCCGACCCCTGGGGCGGCGTCAATGCCGCGACGCTGATCCTGCTGGACAAGATCCCCGGCGCGGGCAAGCCCGAGGCGGCGATCCTGTCGGCCAAGGCCGCCGCACTCAGGACCGACAGCGCGCGCCGCGCGGCGTTCGAGCAGTTGGAGGGGCTGTCGAGGAGCGACCTTGCGCGCGGGCTTCAGTCGTTCCTGGTCGCGCTGGGCCAGCCCATCGCCGTGGACGGTCAGCCCGGCCGACAGACCGAGCAGGCGATCGTCGAGGTCTACGGCGCGTTGGTGCCGCTTGACAGCAAGGCCGATGTGATTGCCGCCCTCGTCAAAGTCGCCGAGGCGCATTGGCGGATGAGCGACGTGCGGGTCGATCTGATTTGATCAGGCCACCGCTTTCGCGGGCACGGCAAGGGTGAACTCGGTGCCATCGGTGCGGTCGCTGCGCCAACCAAGGGCCAGCCCCGCCTTTTCCGCAAGCTGCCGGATGATGGCGAGACCATAGCCCGCCCCGGTCGAAGCATCCCCCTTGTTGCCATGTTCGAAGAGCGCTTCCGCTCCCGCATCATGCTCCAAGTAGGCGCTGTTCTGCACGGCGAAGCGGTAGCCATTGTCTGAAGGCTGCGCGATTAGCGACACATGCCCCGACGCGGTGTGCTGGATCGCGTTTGACAGCAGGTTGCTGAGGATACGGGTGATGACAAGCGGCGGCGCGCGTAACTCGCTGTCCCCGGCGTCCACCTCGAAACTCAGACCTTTCGCCTCGACCTCCGCCCGGAACATCCGGTCGAGCGTGCTGCAAAGCATTGCTGCCGAAAAGGTCTCGACCTCTTGGGACTCTCCGGGGCGGGCGTTGGGCGGCGCCTCGGTTTCCATGTAACTGCGGGCAAGCTGGTCGAGGTAGTCGAGGCTGATTTCAACTGGGTTTTGTCGTCGACCGACTGGTCCCTGGCGACGGCAGCAATCGTCGCGCGAAGTGACGTGATCGGCTGGCGGATATCGTGCAAGGCATTGGCAAAACGCAGCGTGTGCAACCGTGCGGCTTCCTTGGCGCGGGCGTATTTCTTTTCCGCCTCCAGCAGCGCCCTGGCCTGCGCGGTCTCCCGCCGGGCAATGTCCAGTGCATTGCGCTGGGAGGCGTCGCGTGCGCGCAGGATGCCGATGACGGATTGCACAAGGAAGAAGGCAAAGAGCAGGACGACAAGCATGAAGAGACTGCGCACGGCAAAGCTGGTGTCGAAGCCCTCGTCCAGCTCTCCGAAGATGACAAATCCGGCCACGGCACGCGCCGCGGCGATGACGATCCCGTTGTGTCGCGTGTAGAGCGTGCGTTGCTCGCCTGCCGGGCGACCGGGCAAACCAAGGAGGTGGCAAGCCGACGAGCTCCGCTAGGCTTTCCACGTCGTCGAATGTTGCGGTGTGCCGACGGTTGCCGTCTGTCGACCAGTCGTCGTCCCAGCACAGCTCGCCCTTGCCGGAGGTCGAGTTGAAGACCAGCACGTAGGCTTCGGTGTTGGTGTTGATCCGCGTGTACTCGATCTCGGTCTGGCTGGCGGCGGATTGCAGCTCCACCAGTTTCGACTCTTCGGCGTTGGTGATGTTCGAGATCGACTGGATATTCGCGACGTAGTCCTCGCCGTTCAGAACGGCACCTTCTCTCGAGGCGCTGGTGTTCTGGAAGTCCGTGCGCCACAGGCCCACCGAAAACTCGCCCGAGCCAGGTTTCTCGACCTAGAAGGCGGGTCCGGCCGCGTCGGGGTCGCGGCTGAAGAGGTTCTGATAGACGGGATCGATGAACGCGCCATAGTCGGCGTCGCTGGGGCTCGGATTCTCTGCCGAATAACGGAAAGTTTCACTGTCCTGCCGTAGATCGGTTCGAATTGGTCTGCCCGCGCCATCAGAGATAAGACGTCGCTTTACCGCCTGCCGTAGGTCTCGCGGTGCCAGACATAAAGTCCGGCACCGGCAATCACGACGCTGCCCACCACAGTCCAGACGTCCGGGAATTCTGAAAAAAACAGCACGCCCCAGAGCGCTGCGAAAGCGAGACCCACGTAGGAATAGGGGGCCAGCATCGCCGCTTCGCCCTCCGAAAACGCACGTATCAGCGCCAGTTGTCCAAGTGTCCCGGCCAGGGCGATCATCACCATCTGTACAACCCCGGTCGCATCCGGGGTTTGCCATTGGAAGGGGACCGCAATGCTGAGAATGACAGTGCCGACCATCCCGGTATAAAAGAGCGTCGTCCAGATATCCTCGTCCGCACCTACGCGGCGGGTAAGGAGTGCGTAGGTTGAATAGCATGCCGCCGCAGCGAGCGGGAACAGGGCCGCAAGGCTGAAGACGTCGCTGCCGGGCCGGATGATGATCAGCGCACCGATCAGGGCCGCCACGATCCCGCCGATACGGCGGAGCCCGAGACGTTCGCCAAGGAAAATCGCGGCCCCGAGTGTGATCATCACGGGGTTGGTCGCCATCAGCGCGGCAGCGTCCGTCAGCGGGATCAGGCTGAGACCGGTGAAGAAGAAGGCGGTGGCACTCATCAACAGGATCGAGCGCAGGAACTGCAGGCCCGGATAGCGGGTTCGCGCCACATGTCGCAGCCGGGGCAGCACGATCAGGAAGACCAGCAACATCTGGCCAGCGTAACGCGCCCAGAGCGCGGGCAGCACGCCAACCTGAGGTGCCAGGGCCTTGACCGTCGCATCCATCACGGAAAAGCAGAAGATCGCTCCGATCATCAGCAGGATTGCGCGGCTTTGGACGGTCATCAGCTGTTTCCGGGCAGGCAAACGTTTGTTCACGAGGCGCGGCGAAAAGGCATTCCTGCTGACCGGCGGCCGTCCCGCACACCTTCATTCGTCGCGCGCCCGGGGCCGGCCTGCCAAGGAGCGATCCCGTGGCGCTTGTCCCCTGTTGCACCATCCCGCAGGGGATGCAAAGGCCGAATGCCCCGATTTCTGGTGCCGCCCCATTGATCTGTTGCATGGCTCAGCATCTTGAGACAGATCAAGGTGAGACCCGCACGCGGCCATACTCTGCAGAGCTTATGAAACTCGGAACGCTCATCCTTTTCTATCTGCTTGCGGCGTTTTCGCCGCTGGTCCTTGTCTGGGCTCTTGGTGCGGAACCGCGGCCGCTGCGGCAGGAGCTTGCCTCGGGTTTGGGGATGCTCGCCTTCTCGATGATCCTGGTGGAATTCATTCTCTCCGGGCGGTTCAAGCGGGTGTCGAACGGGGTGGGCATGGACGTGACGATGCGCATTCACCAGCTCATGGCGCGTACGGCTCTGGCTTTTGCCCTTGTGCATCCTTTTCTTTACCAGGGGACCCTCGTTGGCGGGCCCCGGCCCTGGGACAGGGACCGTCAGTTGACGCTGACCACGGACTTCTCCGATCTGGCGAGCGGGATCGCCGCTTACGTGCTGCTGCCAAGCCTCGTGGCGCTGGCCATCGGGCGCAGGCATCTGGATTACAAGTACGAGACCTGGCGGCTGATGCACGGGATCGGGGCACTGTTGATTGCGCTTCTGCTCCTGCATCATACCGTCTATGCGGGGCGTTACGGCGCACAGCCTGCAATGACGTGGTTCTGGCTGGCGATGACCGGTGTCGCGGTGGGATCGCTTCTTTTCGTCTATTGCGTCGTGCCGCTGCGCCAGCGCAGCCGTCCTTGGCGTGTGACCTCGGTGAAGCAACGCACGCCTCTGCAGTGGGAACTCACTGTAGCGCCCGAGGGCCACGGGGGCTTGGCGTATAAGGCGGGACAGTTTGTCTGGCTGAACGTGGGGCACAGTGCGTTCTCGATGGGCGAGAACCCGTTCTCGATCAGCTCCGCGCCCGCAGCGGGGCCAGAAGTGTCGTTGCTCATCAAGGAATTGGGCGATTTCACACGCACCGTGGGACAGATACCAGTGCAGACATGCGCCTATCTGGACGGCCCCTACGGCAACCTGTCGGTCGAGGGCCGTGGCGAGCCAGGGGTTGCGCTGATCGCCGGCGGCGTGGGCTTGGCGCCGCTGCTGGGTATCCTGCGGCAGATGCGGCTGACCGACGATCCGCGCCAGCGCAGGCTGGTCTACGGCAACCGGGTGGAAGAGCAGATCGCCTGCCGCGCGGAACTGGAGCAAGAAGACCATGTCTTTGTCCTGTCTGAGCCGACCGGGGATTGGGCGGGGGAAAGGGGTATGATCGATGCGGCGCTGCTGGATCGCACATTCACCTCCGGGGAGTTCCGGTCCTGGGTTTTCGTCCTTTGCGGCCCGAAGGTCATGCTGGACGTGGTCGAGGACCATCTGATCGCCCGCGGCACGCCCGCGCATCGCATCCTGTCGGAGCGGTTCAACTATGATTGACAGGCTGAAGCGCACAACCCAGCGCCGCCGCGTGGCCGGGACAGTCTGGGCCGTCAATGTCATCCTGCTGCTGTCGCTGCTTGCTTTCGCGCTCAGGTAGCGTTTGCAGAACTGACCGGATTGATGTCGCTTGGCAGGTAGCCCCGGCGGGATTAGGCTTGCGGGTATTCTGAGGCGGCAGGGAAAAACACTCATAGATTGCAATCATTTAGGGGGATGGGGAAATGGCGCCGAAATTGGACAAGGAAGTCGAGAAGCAGATCAAGTTGATCTGGAAGGAACTCTCTCGGCTGAACGATATCGAGAAACGTCTGAAATTCGTCGAGGAGCGTGGCAAGGTGCTTGCAGACAGCCTTACCAGCGAAAAGGACCTCGAGAAGCTGATGGATGTGCACATAAAGAAGCTGGAACGCGATCAGCAGGACAGCATGAAGGCCACCGAGCGGCGCATGGAAATCCAGCAGAAGATCTACGAGGCCCAGGAAAAGAAATGGGACAAGGAAAACGAGAAGTATCGCAAGGAAAGCGAAAAGATGCTCAAGGAGGTCGAAAAGCAGCAGCTTGACGTGCGCCTCAAGGTGCTGGAGGCGCGGATCGCGAAACTGGGCGGCTAGGCTCCGGCACCGCTCCTTATCGGTGCAGAAGGATGGCGCGGTGCCGGATGGTTTCTGCCAGGCCGGAGCACTGCCATGCGGGGCTCAAATCTTGCGCCCGGCCCCTTCCCAGTAGGGCGCGCGCAGACGGGGTTTGAAAATCTTGCCACTGTCCTCGCGGGGGAGAACCTCGTGGAAGTCGATGATGCGGGGCTGCTTGAACCGCGCGAGCTTGCCTTCGACGAAGGCCATGACGTCGCGCTCGGTCGGCGCATGGCCCTCGGCGGGCTCGATTGCGGCGACGATCTTTTCACCGAATTCGGGGTCAGGCGCACCGAAGACGGCGACATCGCGGACGAAAGGTGCACGCATCAGCACCGCCTCGATTTCGGCGGGAATGATATTGGCGCCGCCCGAGATGATCATATCCTTCTTGCGGTCGGTGATGAAAAGGTATCCGTCCGCGTCCAGCCAGCCAAGATCGCCCACCGAGAAATGGCCGTGCTTTTCCGCCGACTTCCGGCTTTCGGGATCGTTGGAGTAATCGAAGCCACCGAAGGCATCCATCCGGGCGTAGATTTCGCCGACCTCGCCCGCGGGCAGCGGGTTCCCGTCGGGGTCGAGGATCATGACGCTGCCACCCATCTGCATGCGCCCGGCGGTGCCGGGCCGGGCGAGCGCCTCTTCGGACGAGACCATGGTCATGAAACCGATCTCCGTCGCGCCGTAGCTTTCCCAGAACACCGGACCCCACCAGTCGATCATCGCGGCCTTGAGGTCATGCGGCCAAGGTGAGCCGGTGGAGACGCAGAAGCGGACCGAGGACAGGTCGTGCCGTGCCTTCACCTCGTCGGGCAGCTTGAGCATCCGGCTCATCATGGTCGGGACGAGATAGACGTGGGTGATCCGCTCTGCCGCGATGGTGGCAAGGAAGGCTTCGGGGTCGAATTTCGGGGCCAGGAAAACCGAGACGCCGTCGCTGACGAGCGCGGCGCTGGTCAGCGTCGAGGGTGCGGAATGATAGATCGGGGCAGCGGTGAAGAACCGCGCGCCGGGTGTGAAGCGCATCATCTCGGTGCCCACGCGGCGCAGAACATCCTCGAAATCCCGCTTGGGACCGGTGTTGGTACGGCGAACGCCCTTCGGTGCACCGGTGGAGCCCGAGGTATAGCGCATCAGCGGGCGCATCATCTCGCGGCCTTCGAGGGGCGCGTGCGCCGCGACAAGGTCGCTCCATTCCGGGATGTCCTCGTCCGTCGCCACGGTTTCCGGTGCGATCGCATAAGACTCGCACAGTTTCGGGCCGGGGGTGACGCCAATCACCCTGCGCCCGGCAAGCGCGGGTCGCAGAGCGTCGATCAGGTCGCGGTGGATGATCACGCATCGTGCGCCGCTGTCGTCGCAGATGGCCTTCGCCTCATCGGACGCGGCGTGCCAGTTCAGGGCGACGATGACCGTGCCCGCGCGCGCCGCTGCGCGCATCACTTCAAGCTGGGTGAGGTCGTTGCGCATGATCACGGCAACCGGCACATCCGCGCCTGCCCCAAGCGCGGCGAGTGCAGCCGCTCCTCTTGCCGCACGGTCCTCCAATGCATCACGGCTCAGCCGTTGATCGCAATCCGCGACGAAAGTCTCTGTCATCCCCTGCGCCTCTCCGTTGTCCGATTCTGTGCTACCGCTCCGTTCTAGCGCGCCGATAGCGGCTCAGCAGAGGAAATTTGTTTTGCTATGCGAAACATCGTTTCTTTTTTTCGCGATTCTTACCTTGCATCCCTCCGGGTCCTGCGCCACCTTCCGTTTGTGTATCACTATTCGTGAATTGCCCGAGGACCGGTGGGAGATGGCATAGCCAGTCCGGTATTGGGGCGTTCGATCAGACAACCGACCTCACCGCATTGGCGGTCGGAAACGAATTTGAAAAACGGGAGGACTTACATGCGTATCACTTCACTTGCTGCAGCACTCTGCCTTGCTTCGGGGCCACTCCTGGCTCAGAACGTGGACTTGCCCTCGCAACTGACCTGGACTGCTTATGGCACCGGTTCTGCAGGCTATAACCAGTCGGTCGCCATTGGCGCGGCCATGCAAGAGGCCGTTGGCGTCAACCTGCGGGTGCTGCCGGGCAAGAACGACATCGCGCGCACCGAACCCTTGCGTCAAGGCAAGGTTCAGTTCTCGGCCAACGGTGTCGGCGGATCCTTTATGGCACAGGAAGGTGTGTTCCAGTTCGGCGCCGAGAACTGGGGTCCCCAGCCCGTGCGTGTGCTGGCCGCAAACAACGGTGGCGCAGTCGGCCTGTCGCTGGCTGTCGCGGCTGAAGCCTGCGAGAAAGCGGGTAAGCCCGGTTGCGAAGGGTTCGAGTATTCGGATCTCAAGGGCATGCGCGTGGCCTACGTGAAGGGCGCGCCGGCCCTCAACGTGAACAACGAAGCCTATCTCGCTTACGGTGGCCTGACCTGGGATGACGTGGAAGTCGTCGAATTCGGCGGTTTCGGCGACAGCTGGGCGGGCATGATCGACGGCAGCGTCGATGCGGCCTTTGCCTCGACAAACTCGGGTCGTGCATACGAGGCGGAATCCGGTCCGCGCGGCGTCTACTGGCCGCCGATTGATCCCAACAATGCTGAAGGCCTGAAGCGGATGCAGGACATCGCGCCGTTCTTTGCGCCGATGGTGGCGACGGTCGGTGCGACCATCGACGGGACCGACGGGACGCCCACGGCTGGTTATGCCTATCCGGTGCTTATGACCTACGCCGCGCAGGACGCGGACCTGACCTACAACATGACCAAGGCGATGCATGTCTTCTTTGACAAGTACGACGGCAACGCGCCGGGCATCGGCGGCTGGGCGCTGGACAAGCAGGACTTCGAGTGGGTTGCCCCCTACCACGACGGTGCGATCCGCTACTACAAGGAGATCGGTGTCTGGACCGATGCGGCACAGGCCCACAACGATAACCTGGTCGCGCGCCAGGCAGCCCTGATGAAAGCCTGGGAAGAGCTCAAGGCGGAAGGCCCGGACAACTGGGAAGAGGCCTGGGAAGCCAAGCGCCGTGAAGCGCTTGAGGCCGGCGGTTTCGCGGTCGTCTTCTAAATCTTCTACGTTCCGACACGGGCGGGCCTTCGGGCCCGCCTTATGCCTTTCGCCCGGTGATGCGCCGGGCCCAGCCTTTTGAGTGGGACATGACAGAGCAAAACACAGCCAGTGACCGTGGCGGGGCGGCCCTTGAAGCCGAACGCAAAGCCGAGAGGCTGACTTTCACCGGCGCGGCCCGGTGGGTCATCATCGCCTTTACGCTGATTGCCATCGGCGTGGCGGTGAACCAGCTCTTCAATCTGCGGATCGGCGGATATTCCCTGCTCGAAGGCATGTACCTCTACGTGCTCGCAGGGCTGTTCCTAAGCCTCACTTTCATCACTTTCCGCGCCTGGGGGCCGCCCTCGGCACAGGTGCCGTGGTACGACTGGCTGCTCGCGGCGGCGACGGTGGTGATCACCGGTTTCTTTGTGCTGACCGCGGATCAAAGCCTTGATGGCGGCTGGGAATACGCACCGCCTGACCAAGCGGTCTGGTTCTCGATTGCGCTCTATCTGCTGATCCTCGAAGGGACGCGGCGCGCCGGGGGCCTCGTGCTTTTCTGTATCGTTCTGCTCTTCTCGCTCTACCCGACATTCGCGGAGCATGTACCTGACCCGCTGAACGGTTTTACCCAGCCTTTCCGGGATGTGGTGCCCTTCTTTATGATCTCCTCAGAGGCCTCCTTCGGAATTCCGATGCGGGCCTTCGGGAACCTCGTGATCGGCTTCATCCTCTTTGGCGCGGTGCTGCAGTTCACCGGCGGCGGGCGGTTCTTCAATAATCTCGCGCTGTCTCTGGTGGGTGGCTACCGGGGCGGGGCGGCGAAGGTGTCGATCTTTGCCTCCGGGTTCATGGGGTCGATGTCGGGCTCCGTCATCTCCAACGTGCTCACCACCGGGGCCGTTTCGATCCCCGCAATGAAGAAGACCGGCTTTTCCGGGCGCTATGCCGCCGCGACCGAGGCCTGCGCCTCGACCGGGGGGGTGTTGATGCCGCCGATCATGGGGGCTACGGCCTTTGTCATCGCGTCATGGCTCAGCCGTCCTTACGTCGAGATCATGCTTGCCGCGGCGATCCCGTCGCTCCTCTATTTCTTCGGCCTCTTCGCGCAGGTCGATGCCTATTCGGCGCGCCGGGGTCTCAAGGGGCTTGCCTACGACGACCGTCCGCGCGCGCTGCAGACGCTCAAGGAGGGCTGGCTTTACATCGCGGTTTTCGCGTTGCTCATCTTCCTCATGGTGGCCTTCCGCTGGGAGACCACGGCACCCTTCTACGCCGTTGTGCTGCTGCTGGTTGTCAATCAGTTCAACAAGAAGGACCGTGTATCGGTCGAAGGCTTCCTAAAGATCATCGTGTCGGTCGGGCGGACCCTCTCCGAACTGGTCGCGGTCCTTCTGGGTATCGGCATGATCGTCGGTGCTTTCCAGGCGACCGGCCTGACAGGACCGTTGGCGAACGAGCTGGTCTTCATGGCCGGGAACTCTATCCCGATGCTGCTGCTGATGGGGGCGCTTACCTCTTTCATCTTCGGTATGGGGATGACGGTGACGGCCTGTTACATCTTCCTCGCCGTGGTGCTCGCGCCCGCGCTGGTGCAGGCGGGGCTCAACGAGCTGTCGGTGCACCTTTTTATCCTTTACTGGGGCATGGTCAGCTTCATCACGCCACCCGTGGCGCTGGGCGCTTTCGCGGCCGCGTCGATGGCTGGAGCCAATGCGTTCAAGACAGGCTTCGAGGCGATGCGCCTTGGCGGTGTGATTTATGTCGTGCCCTTCTTTTTCGTGCTGAACCCAGCCTTGATCGGTCAGGGCACGCCTGTGGAGGTGGTCACGGTTTTGATCTGTGCGCTGATCGGGGTGTGGTTCATATCAGCGGGCCTTCAGGGTTACGTCAGCTTCGTGGGGCCGCTGCATTCCAGCGCGGTCAGCTTCGTGATGCGCGTGCTGCTGGTCTTCTGCGGTTTGCTGGTCGCGGCCCCTGCGGGTGGGGTCGCGGGGCTCAGTCACCTGACAATGACGCTGGCTGGCTTTGTACTGGCGATCCTGCCGCTTGGCATCGCCTGGCGCGCGGGACAGGCGGGCAGGCCGGAGCAGGGCGTCGCGTGATCTGATCCGCGCCTCAGGTCTGGACACGGTTGGAAATCAGCGGGACAAATCGGCATGACCAACCCGCTCAGTGATCTGCCGCAGATCCAGTCCCTCCTGTCCCAGCCATTGATCGCGGCACTGGCTTCGCGATACTCGCACGCGGAAACCGTGGAGGCTTTGCGCGGCGTGATCGACGCGTTGCGCAAGGCATTGCTCAACGGACATGAAGGCACCCTGCCGGAGTTCGAAGGTCAGGCATTTGCCGCCGAGATCGAAGCAAGGATCGAAGCCGCGCGGACACCTTCGCTGCGCCCTGTCATCAACGCCACCGGGATCATCATCCACACCAACCTCGGGCGCGCGCGGCTGGCACCGCAAGCGCTGGCGCAGATGCAAGCGGTGGCCTCCGGTGCGTCGACCCTCGAATACAACCTTGAGACCGGCAAACGCGGCAGCAGGCATGATCACGTCGAGGCGCTGATCTGCGAACTGACCGGGGCAGAGGCGGCGGTCGTCGTCAACAACTGCGCCGCCGCGGTCATGCTGAGCCTTGTTGCCACCGCGTCCGGTCGCACTGTCGTCGCCTCGCGCGGGGAGCTGGTCGAGATCGGGGGCGCCTTCCGCCTGCCCGACGTGATCGCGCAAAGCGGTGCTGTGCTGCGCGAGGTGGGCACGACGAACAAGACACGCCTGAGCGACTACGAAGGTGCCATCGACGCAGAGACCGCTGTCCTGCTGAAAAGCCACACCAGCAACTTCAGGATCGTGGGTTTTACCGCTGCCCCTGACCGCCGCGACCTGGCCAGGCTGGCGCAGGAGCGAGGGGTGATCCTGATGGAGGATCTCGGCAGCGGCGTGCTGATCGATCTTGCGCCTTTCGGTCTGGTCGATGAACCGGTGGTCTCCGATATCCTGAAGGCCGGTGTCGATCTGGTGATGTTCTCGGGCGACAAGCTCTTGGGCGGTCCGCAGGCCGGGATCATCGCGGGGCGCGCCGATATCGTGGCGGCGTTGCGGAGCCATCCGCTGATGCGGGCGGTGCGCATCGACAAGCTGTCGCTTGCTGCGCTGGAGGCGACCTTGCGCCTTTACCGCCCGCCGCACGATCCGCTGCAGGATGTACCGGTGCTGCGAGCCCTCTTCGAACCCATCGAAATGGTCAGGGCGCGTGCGGCCCGGCTGATTGAGGAATTGCGCCCGCTGGGACTGAGGGTTGCTGAGGCCGAAGACTGCGCGGCTTATGTCGGCGGCGGCACTTTGCCCGGGCAGGACCTGCCCAGCGTGGCTGTTGCCGTGGCACATGGGACACTCTCAGCCGAAGCGCTCGCCGCGCGTCTGCGGCACGCGGCAACACCGGTAATCGGACGGATCGAGCGGCAGCGCGTTCTGCTCGACATGCGAACTGTGTCAGACGACGAACTTCCGCGCGTCGCGGCCGCGCTGAGGGAGATCGCCGCGGGATGAGGACGCGCTGCGTACTTGTCATCGGCCATGTCGATCACGGCAAGACCGCGCTTGTCAGGGCCCTGACCGGAGCCGAGACAGACCGCCTGCCCGAGGAAAAGGCGCGGGGTCTCTCCATTGTGCCGGGGTTTGCTCATTGCGAATATCCGGAAGGGATCGTCGATCTTGTCGATGCGCCCGGGCACGGGGATTTCGTGCAGGCGATGATCACCGGGGCGGCGGGCGCGCAGGCGGTGATGGTCGTGGTCTCCGCCGTGGATGGCGTGCAGGAACAAACGCTGGAGCATCTGCGCATCGCCGGGTCGCTTGGAATACATGACGCCGTGGTCGCGCTGACGAAGGCCGATCTCGCAGATGCCGACCAGCTCGCAACCCGGCATGATGATATCCGGGCGATGCTCTCGGCCATGCCGTTCAGGAACGCACCCATCATCCCGTGCTCCGCACGGAGCGGAGCGGGCGTCGACACCCTGCATCATGCGCTCGCGGCGCTTCTGGCCGCCGAGCCGGCGATGCCGGCGCCGCTGCACCCTTTCCTCCCGATTGACCGGGTCTTCTCCATGCCGGGACGCGGCACGATTGTGACCGGCACTCTTCTGGGCGCGGCCCTTTCGCAGGGTGACGAGGTGGTGCTTCAGCCCTCGGGGGTATCGGCCATGATCCGGGGCCTGCAAAGCCGGGGCCGGGACCGGGACAGGGTTCAGGCGGGCGAACGCGTGGCCGTGAACCTGCGCGGCGTCGCTCCGGGCACTTCCTCGCGCGGCGCGGTTCTGGTTTCGGGGCCGGGTATCTCGGCAAGCCTCTGCATGGACATCGAACTCGCGCTCCTGCCGGAGGTCACAGGCGGCGTGCGGCACATGGAGGAGGTCAGGGTCTCCATCGGCACCGCCCACGCGGTGGCGCAGCTTCGTCTTTTCGGGGGCGGTAGTGTCACCCCCGGAGAGAATGGGTTCGCCCAGCTTCGTTTTCGCGATCCCCAGGTTGTCTTCGCGGGGCAGCGGGCGATCCTGCGGCGGCCGTCCCCGGCCCGAACTATCGGTGGTATCACCATCCTCGACCCACAGGCGCAGCCCGCGCGGGCCGGAGACGGGGGGCGCCTTGCGATCCTTCGCGCGGCAGTCAAGGAGGATCCGGCGGCCATCGCCCGGGCGCTGGGCGACGCTTCGGGAGGTGCTGCGCGGCTGGATGATGTGGCCCGGATTGCGCGGCTCAAACAGCAAGAGGCGCAGGAGGCGCTGGGCGAAGGCTTTGTCGAGATCGAAGAGGGCGTGGTTAGCGCTGAAGGGACACTCGCTTTGTGCGAGAGGGCCTATCTTTCGGCCTTGCGGTCCGGTCACGACAGCCAACCCTTAAGGCTCTGGGTGGATCGCAAAGAGATTCGGCTGCGCGACGTCTCGCCTGATCTGAGGACCCATGTCGAGACGGTACTGCTCGCCCGCGGCGACATCCGCCGTGAGGGTAATTCCGTTGCGCTATCCTCGCATGATCCGTTGTCCCGCTTAACCCCTGCGCAAGGAAGGCGCAAGGAGGAGATTGAATACCGCTTTCGATTGGCAGCGCTCGATCCACTGGCAACCGCAGAGGTCCTCAAGAACCAGACCGACGAGGCGCTTTTCGCGCTCACCCTTGCCGACGGCAATCTAATCGAAACGCCGAATGTCGCGCTGAACCAGATGCTGGTCTTTCATATCGACGTACTGATCGCCGCTGCGGATGCGCTTGCCAATGCCTTCCCCGTGCCGCAGCGCTTTACCACGTCAGAGGCGCGCAGGGCGCTGGGCACGAGCCGCCGGGTGATCGTGCCGGTACTGGAATTCTTCGACGCGCAGGGCGTCACAGCGCGCGAAGCTGACACGCGCGTTGTCCGCGATGCGAATGCGCTATCGCCGGGGGCATCCCCTTGCTAGGCTCGGTCGGGACGGAGGTGACTGGAGTCTGGTGGCTTCCCTGGTCTTCAAAACCACGGACGCGCCAAGGCGGCGCGTGGTGGGTTCGATTCCCATCCACCTCCGCCAGTTACACGGGGCCGACATTGCAGGAGAGCGAGACATGAGCGATGCAAAACCGGATTTCGAACTAAGGGACCTGTCCGGTCAGACGCATTCCCGCCCGAACAAGGGCGACAGTCTGATCTGTTTCGTCAAGGAAGACTGCGAAACCTGCAACACCGCAGCGCCGGTGCTGGAGGCCATGCACAAGGCTTATGGCGCAACGCTTCCGGTTCTGCTGATCGCTCAGTCCGGCGACAAGAACGCCGTCTTTGCCGAACGTCATGCCCTCACCATGCCGCTGCTCGACGACCGGACCTGCAAGACCTCTTTCGACTGGGACATCGAAAGCGTGCCCTCGGTCTTCTGGCTCGACGAAAACGGCACGGCGCGTCGCCAGTTCGAAGGGTTCATCCGCGAGGACTGGGAACAGCTCTCGGCCGACCTTGCCGCGCAGGCGGGCTTGCCCGCCGCACAGATCGACTGGGACAGCCTGCCCGCCTGGCGGCCCGGTTGCGGCTCCAAGCACCTCGATCCCGGGATCTTCGACCGCCTGCGCGCCGAGGCCGATGGCAGCCCGATCCGCGCCCGCCGCATCGACATCGCCGAGGCCGACGACCCGGTCGAGTTCATGTTCGACCAGGGGTTCTCGGACGGTCTGCCGCTGGTGCCGCCCACGCCCGAGAGGGTCATGCGCATGCTCGGCGGCACGCACCGCGACCCGCAGGAGGTGATCGCCATCGTGCCCCCCAACATGGGCGAGGCGACCGTCGAGAAGATCGCCATCAACGCCGTCATGGCCGGATGCAAACCCGAATATCTGCCCGTGGTGATCGCCGGGGTCGAGGCCGTGTGCAATGACACCTTCAACATCCATGGTGTGACCGCGACAACGATGGGGGCGGCGCCAGTCATGGTCGTCAACGGCCCTATTCGTCACAAGATCGGGATGAACATGGAACTGGGCGCGCTGGGCGCAGGCAACCGCGCCAATGCCACCATCGGGCGCGCTTTGCGGCTTGTCATCCGCAACGTGGGTGGTGCCTCGACGGGCGGTGTCGAACGCTCGACCCTCGGCAATCCGATGAAATTCACCATGTGCTTTGCCGAATGGGAGGAACGCTCGCCCTGGCCCGCGCTCCACGTCGAGCGGGGCTTCGATCCCGAGGACTCCGTCGTCACCGTTTTCGCCATGACCGGCGGGCCTGTGCATATCGTCGATCAGACCTCGCGCGCACCGGACCAAATCGCGGGCTCGCTGGGGCTTGGGCTGGAATCGGTATTCCTGTCCAAGGTCCACAACCTGCCCGTCGACACCCTGCTCGTGGTCTGTCCCGAACACCTCAACACGCTCTTGCGCGACGGCCCTTACACCAAGGACCGCCTGCGCGACCGTATCCAGGAGGTCACCGCGCGGCCCCTCTCCGAGATGGTCATGGACGACCGTTCCGGCGCTGGCCTCTCCGCCGCGCAGGCCGAGGGGATGGGGCCGGAGGCGCTGGCGAAAGCCGTGCCGAAGTTCGCGGGCAAGGAGTTTATCCACATCGTCGTGGCCGGGGGCGAAGCGGGCAAGTTCTCGTCCGCCTTCCACGGCTGGGCGACGGGCGAGGTGGGCTCGCTTTCTGTTTCCAAGAAGATCGACCTCGGCTAGCATCGGGGCAGGAAAGGAGGTGCATATGGTCACAATCCTCGACCCCACGGACGAACGTGTCCCGGTCGAACGAACGATCACCAAACGCACAGGCGGATTATCCGGCACCGTCGGACTTCTCGACATCAGCAAGCCGCGCGGCAACATCCTTCTGGACGAGCTGGAAAGGCTGCTGGGGCAGGAGGCACCGGGCATCACGGTCAAGCGGTTTACCAAGCCGACCTATACCAAGCCCTGTCCCGACGCCCTGCGCCATGAGATACGCGACGCCTGCGATCTGGTGGTCGAAGGCCTGGCTGACTGAGGGTCCTGCACGACGTGCAGTATGCACGACACCGTCTGGTTTGAAACCCAGGGGATCCCATCAGTGGCCGTCGCATCGAGCGGCTTCAAGGAAGCCGCCGAGACGCAGCGGCTGGCGCTTGGCATGAAGGACGCCTGTTTCGTTCTGGTGCCGCATCCTATCCAGGATGCGACCGACGACGAGATGCGCGAGAAAGCGCGCGGCGCGGTGGATCAGATCATCGCGGCGCTGACAAAGGACTGAACGCTCAAGAAGATGCCGCGCGCCTCTAAGGTGCGCGGCATGATCTTTCAGAGATTAATGCCGCCCAATTCCTTGACCCCGGTAAAGCTGCGGTTCCACGTCGGGCTGATCAGCACCTCGTTGATGCAGACATGCGGTGGCGCTTCGGCGATATAGCGGACCATCGCCCCCAGATCTTCGGCCTTGAGCATCTTGGCCATGTCCTCTGCCGAGGGCGGCTTGGGCCGGGATTTCATGATCGGCGTCGCCACCTCTCCCGGCATCAGCGCGGTACAGCGGATACCGTTCACACCCTCCGACTGGTTGATCGAATGGCTCAGCGCCACGACCGCGTGTTTCGACGCACTATAGGCCGGCCCGGTCAGCCGCGACGGGTGCCGCCCGGCCCATGAGGACGTCAGGATCAGCGTGCCTTCCCCTCGTTCGCGCATCTGCGGCAGCACGGCGAGGATGCCGTTCATCACCCCGTTGAGGTTGATATCGACCACCCGCGCGAAATCCTCGGGCGTGATCGCATCGGTGGCGCGGTTCGGCACGTTGATCCCGGCGTTGGCCATGAAGATATGGATGCCGCCCAGCCGCTGGATCAGATCGTCCGCAATGGCCTGCGTGCCCTTCGCGTCGATCACGTCCAGCTGCGCCGCTTCGGCCTTGCCGCCAGCCGCGTTGATCCCACCCGCGACGCGCTCGATCTCGTCCAGCCTGCGGCCCGAGAGCACAACATGCGCTCCGCTCTCTGCCAGCGCCTTGGCCGAGGCCTCGCCAATCCCGCCGCCCGCGCCGGTGACCCAGGCGACCTTTCCGTCGAGTGTTCCCATGGTATTAGTCCTCCCTACATTTATTGCCCGCCGCGCGTCTCCAGAACCTTGGGTCAAGTGGTCCGGCCGGACAATATCCCTTCGACCAGCACCTGAACCCGCAGCGCTTCTTCCAGCGTGGCAAGGCGGTTTGGCTTGCCCGCAACCAGCAGCGCCAGATCGTCCAGCTGCGCCTTAAGGCTCACCGCACGCGGGTCCTTGGGCTCTTCCCCCACAGCCTCGAACGGCCCGCCGTCCGAGACCGCATCGCGGTAGAAGTCGCTGATGCGCCTGCTGGCCTGCGCCCCCTTGATCGTCAGTTCCTGCCGGTCGGGCTGCGCCCCGCCGACGCTGCCCATGATCGTCACCGGTGCGCCCGTGGCATTGACCAGTCGCGCCGCCACATGGGTTTCGCAAAGCGCCGGGTCGTCGGGATAATCCGCACGGCCCCAGACCAATTCGAGCGGCCCGAGAATGCGTTCCGAGAAGAAGAGGAAATGCGAGATCACCTCGCGGGTCATCCCGCCTTCGGCCCGGAACCGCAGCCAGTCCGCTGCCACCTGCCAGGCGCGCGGCCAATGGGCATAGGTCACGACGATATCGGCCCCCATCAGGTCGCCCAATTCCCCCGCCTGCGCCGCCCGGTGCACGTCGGTCAGTGCCGCCCCGGCGGCTTGGGTGAAGTTGACCGCAGCGGGAACGCCCGTCCGCGCGATGGCCGAGACCATCTCGCGGCTTTCCGCGATGTCCACGCCAAGCGGCTTTTCGAGAAAGATCGCCTTGCCCACCTCAGCCGCCGCCAAAGCATAGGCTTTGCGCGGGACGGGCGGGCAGGCGAGGTAGACGAGGTCCGCAGCGGCAATCGCCGCCTCCGCACTCTCTGTCACCGTGGCCTCGGGGGCCAGCTTCAATGCCTCCGCACAGGCAACCTGATCCGGGTCCCAAATCGCTGCCACAGTGTAAGCCGGATGCCGCTCCATATGCTCCAGCATCCGCCGTCCCATGATGCCAAGGCCGATGATCGCCGTATCGATTGTCATGTTCAGAGGTCCACTTGAATGAGATAGGGAGAGCGCGTGGAAAGCCCCGTTTCCATCGCCGCCTCAAGCTCTTCGCAGGTGGCGACCTGACAGGCCTCGACCCCCATCGACTGCGCCATTTGCACCCAGTTCAGGTCAGGCCGGTCCAGCGACAGCATGTCGATGGCGCGGGGGCCCGGGTTGCCCACGCCGACGTTGGTCAGCTCTCCGCGCAGGATGCGGTAGCTGCGGTTGGCGAAGATCAGGATCGTGATGTCGAGGTCCTCCCGCGCCATCGTCCAGAGCGCCTGCACCGTGTACATGGCCGATCCGTCGCCGATCAGCCCCAGCACCTTGCGGTCGGGGCAGGCGACGGCAGCCCCTATGGCCACCGGCATGCCGTAGCCGATGGAACCGCCGCAGTTGTTGAGCCACGAATGTTTCGGTGCGCCCTTGGTCACCGGAAAGAACGCGCGCCCCGTGGTCACGGATTCGTCCACGATGATCCCGTCCTCCGGGATTGCGCGGGCAATGACCGCCGCAAGACCGTCAAGGTCTATAGGCCCGGTGGGGCGCTCGGGCAGGGCGGGCTCAACCACATGTGCAGGCGGCGTGTCTGTCGAACCCGTCGCCTGTGACAGTGCATCCAGCGCGCCGCCAAGGTCGGCACCCGCGGTCGCCAGCGTCAGGATTTCCGCGCCCTCGCGCGTCAGGATGGCGGGCTTGCCCGGATAGGCGAAGAACCCGATCGGCGCGCGGGCACCCACCAGCACGATCCGCTTGTAGGGCTCCAGCACCTTAAGGGCGATGTCGATGGGGTAGGGCACACGTCCGATCTCAACCCGCCCCGCGCCGCGTTCCAGCCGCGCGTTCGACCATTCCGAGATCAGCTTGCAGCCGGTTTGCGCCGCGATCCGTCCGGCGATCTCCAGGTTCTCCTCGGTCAGCGCACCGCCGCCCATCATCAGCAGGCTCTCCGGCCCGTCCAGCATCTCGGCAGCGCGGGCAAGGTTTGCCTCTTCGAAAGGCACTGGTGCCGGTGTCTCCAAGGCATCATGCGCGACACCACCGGGGTTCCAGGCCGTATCGCTCGGCAGGATCAGCGTCGCGATCTGCCCCGGGGCGACCATCGCCGCCTGCACGGCCGCGGCGGCATCCTTGCCCACGGTATCGGCGGCATGCGAGGTATGGACCCAGTGCGAGACGGGCCGTGCGATCCCCTCGATGTCCGAGGTCAGCGGCGCATCGAGTTCGATATGGGTCGAGGCATGTTCGCCCACGATGTTCACGACCCCCGATCCGGCTTTCTTGGCGTTGTGCAGGTTCGACAGCCCGTTCGCCAGACCCGGCCCAAGGTGCAGCAGCGTCGAGGCAGGCTTGCCCGCCATCCGGTAGTACCCATCGGCCGCCCCCGATGCCACGCCTTCCTGTAGAGCCAGAACCGAGCGCATGCCGGGGATGTGGTCCAGTGCCGCGACGAAATGCATCTCGGAAGTACCGGGGTTGGTGAAACAAACCTCCACGCCGCTCGCCAGCAGCGTATGCACAAGGCTCTCGGCGCCATTCATGTCGGTGTCTTTCACGTTCTCTCCCTTTCCTTTTCCCAATAGGGCGCGCGCAGGTCTTTCTTGAGGATCTTTCCGATGGTGCTGCGCGGCAGATGGTCCCGTACTTCGACTGACGACAGACGCTGGCTCTTGCCCAGCTTCCCGTTGGCGCTTTCCAGGATGTCCTCCGCCTTCCGCGCTGCCCCGTCGCGCAAGACGACAAGGCCCAGCGGCGTCTCGCCCCAGGCCTCTGACGGCACACCGATCACCGCGGCGTCGGTCACGTCGGGATCGTCCAGCAGGACCAGTTCCAGATCATTGGCGTAGATGTTCAGCCCGCCCGAAATGATCATGTCCTTCTTTCGGTCCGACAGCACTAGGAAACCGTCCTCGTCAAACGATCCCATGTCGCCCGAGCGGAAAAACACCCGCCCCTCCGCATCGCGCCAGATGTACTCCGCCGTCAGATCGTCGCGCCCGAAATACCCGGCCATCATCGTGGGCCCGCGCCCGCAAATCTCTCCCACCGCGCCCTTCGGTACTTCGTTGCCCTCCGCATCGATCAGCCGGATTTCATTGCCCGGCGCGGGCTTGCCCACCGTATGCAGCTTGCCGGGGTTCTCGTCCGCCACCAGCACCGACACTCCGCCGCCCTCGGTGAGCCCGTAGTATTCGATGAGCTTCCCGGGAAACCGCGCCAGCACATCGCGCTTCACATCCGCACGCAACGGCGCAGAGGTCGAGAATTTCACCCGCATCGAGGACAGATCGAAGCTGTCGAAATCCGGCACGTCCATGATCCGCTTGTACTGCACCGGCACCAGCATCGTGTGGGTGATCCGCTCCCTTTCGACAATTTCCAGGTATCCCCGCGCGTCGAACTTCGGCATCAGGTAGACGGTCGAGCCGCCAAAGAGCGTCGGCAGGAACGACACGATCGTCGTGTTGGAATAAAGCGGGGTGGACAGCAGCGTTCGCGCATTGTCGTCGTAGCCGTTGGGCGATACGCGGTCCATCTGCGCGGCGCGCATCCAGTGATTGTGCAGGATGCCCTTGGGCGTGCCTGTCGTGCCCGAGGAATAGATCAGGTTGAAGGCATCGCTCATCTCGATGGGGATCATCGGATCGGTCTCTGGGGCGTCGGCAAGTGCCGCCTCGAAATCCTCGAAATCGGGATGGACAAAGTCGATGGCATAGCGCCGTAGTGGTAGCTCTGTGATGAAATCCGAGACC
This sequence comes from Sulfitobacter sediminis, assembly GCF_040811725.1. Lineage (NCBI taxonomy): Bacteria > Pseudomonadati > Pseudomonadota > Alphaproteobacteria > Rhodobacterales > Roseobacteraceae > Sulfitobacter > Sulfitobacter sediminis. The sequence goes on along the minus strand of NZ_JBFNXX010000018.1, from coordinate 51,468 downwards.
AGCCCGAGGTGCTGTTCCGCCAGAAAAATCGCCTTGGCCCCGCAATCCTCCAGCATCTTGCGCGTGGCCTCGGGCGAGGCCATGGACGACAGCGGCGTCACGCAACCGCCCGCGCGCAGGATGCCCATGAAAAGCACCGCAAAGGGGATCGAATTCGGCGACAGCACCGCGATGTTGTCGCCCTTCTGGAGTCCGATCCCCAGCAAAAGATTGGCCGCCCGATTGATCCGCGCGTCGAATTCTCCCCAAGTCAGCCGCACGCCTTCACAAACCATCGCCACCTTCTCAGGATGCGCCTTGGCGTTGGCCCGGACCCGGTCGACGATGGTCTCGGAAGGGGGCGTTTCGGGGGAGGGCGGGTTGATGGGGATCACAGGTTCACGCCTCGGTTGCGGGACGCAGGCAACGCCTGCATCGGGGTCAAACTTCTGCGCCTTCTCTTATCAAAACAGCGGGCGGAGCCAAGGGTTGCGGGCGTTTTAGGTGCTTGTTTCACTGTGCGAAAACGCTCTTCCAAAGGGGAAGGCACAGCGAAGTCAGATGGTCCATTTGCGGCCGGCGTCAACGCTTCTGTCTCTTGTACCCCGAGGCGCGAAATGAAAACGTGATGCCATGGCAAGGGCTGCGGGCGACGGCCCCCGCCTGCGGGACAAGGAAACACCATGAGCCAATCACAGGACATCCGGCTGGGGGCCGACATCGGCGGCACCTTCACAGACATCGTGCTCGACGTACGTGGAACCCTCCATTCCACCAAACTGCTGACGACCTATGCCGCCCCCGAACAGGCCATCCTCGACGGTATCGCTCAGGTCACCCAAGAGGCAGGCATCGAACCTGCCGAGATCGACATCGTCATCCACGGCACGACACTCGCCACCAACGCGCTGATCGAACGGCGTGGCGCGCGCACGGCCTTCGTCACCACGAAGGGCTTTCGCGACGTGATCGAGATGCGGACCGAGAACCGCTTTGCCCAATACGATCTCAACATCGAACTGCCACCGCCGCTGATCCCGCGCGAGGACCGCTTTCCCGTCGGTGGCCGCATCGACGCCCAAGGGCGCGAGCTGGCCCCACTGGACGAGGACGCGTTGCGCGCCATCGCCCGGCAGAACAAGGCCGAGGACTTCGGGGCCATCGCCATCGGCTTCATCCATTCCTACATGAATGGCACGCATGAGGAGCGGGCGCGCGAGATACTTGCCGAAACGCTCGACCTGCCCATCTCGATCTCCTCCGAAGTCTCGCCCCAGATGCGCGAGTTCGAACGGTTCAACACCGTCTGCGCCAATGCCTACGTCCGCCCGCAGATGGCCAGCTACCTCACAAGGCTTCAGGACCGTCTCAAGGACCTGGGGGCCACATGCCCCGTCTTCATGATCCACTCCGGCGGCGGCCTGATCTCGGTCGAGACTGCTTCGGCCTTCCCCGTCCGCCTCGTGGAATCCGGCCCCGCAGGGGGCGCGATCTTTGCCGCCGACATCGCCGCGCGTTTCGGGCTCGTTAACGTCGTCAGCTACGACATGGGCGGCACCACGGCGAAGATCTGCCTAATCGACGACTACCAGCCCCAGACCGCCCGCACCTTCGAGGTCGCACGGACCTACCGTTTCGCCAAGGGCTCCGGCATGCCCGTGTCGATCCCGGTGATCGAGATGATCGAGATCGGCGCAGGCGGCGGCTCGCTCGCCTGGGTCGATGCCATGGGGCGCATCCAGACCGGCCCGGAATCTGCTGGCTCCGAACCCGGCCCCGCCTGCTACCAGCGCGGCGGCACGCGTCCTGCAATCACCGACGCGGACCTTGTTCTGGGCAAGCTTGACGCTGAAAACTTCGCGGGCGGCAAGATCAAACTGTCGGGCGAAGCGGCGCGCACGGCGATTGCGCAGGAGGTGGGCGACAAGCTCAGCCTCGACACCCAAAGCGCGGCCTTCGGCATCGTCGAAGTGGTGGACGAGAACATGGCCAACGCCGCCCGCGTCCACGCGGTCGAGAACGGCAAGAACATCGGGGACAACGTGATGATCGCCTTCGGCGGTGCCGCGCCCCTGCATGCCGCGCGGCTCTGCGAGAAACTGGGGATCGACCGCTGCCTCGTTCCGCAAGGTGCGGGTGTGGGCTCGGCCATCGGGTTCCTCAAAGCACCCTTCGGCTACGAGGCGCTGTCCTCGCATGTCATGCCCCTTTCGGCCTTCGATGCTGACCTGCTCAACGCCGAACTCGACGCCCTCAAATCCACCGCCGAAAGCTTCGTGCGCAGCGGTACCACCGGCCAGATCACCCGCGAGGTCACGGCCTTCATGCGCTACGCGGGACAAGGCTGGGAAATCCCCGTGCCCCTGCCGGACCGTCCCTTCACCGCCGATGACGCCGGGATGATCACCGAAGCCTTCCGCACCCGCTACGCGCAGTTCTTCGGCCGCGCCGTTGAGGGGCCGGAGATCGAAATCGTCACCTGGTCCGTCAAGGCACAGGACATCCGCCCCGCGCCCGACCGCGTACATCTGATCGCCGACGGCACAACCGCCAAACCCGCCAGTCAGCGTGCGGTCTTCGACCCTGCCAGCGGCACCCCCCTAAAAACCGCGATCCACGCCCGCGACACCCTCCCCCCCGGCACCTGTGTCACCGGCCCCGCGATCATCGTCGAGGAAGAAACCTCCACCGTCATCACCTCGCCCTTCGACGCGGTCATCCAGCCCGATGGCACCATCCTGCTGATCCGCAAAGGAGCCTGATCCATGAGCCAGATCGACGACATCCGCCTGCAAGTGATGTGGAACCGCCTGATCTCGGTGGTCGAGGAACAGGCGACGACACTCATCCGCACCGCCTTTTCCACCAGCGTGCGCGAGGCGGGGGACCTCTCCGCCGGGGTCTACAATGCCGAAGGCAAGATGCTCGCCCAGGCCGTCACCGGCACACCGGGGCACGTCAACACCATGGCCGAGGCCGTCGGCAATTTCATCGCCGCCATCCCTCGCCAAGAGATGTTTCCGGGCGACACCTATGTCACCAACGACCCCTGGCTCGGCACCGGGCACCTGCACGACATCACGATGTGCACGCCCGTCTTCAAGAACGACACGCTCATCGGTTTCTTCGCCTGCACCGCCCATGTGGTCGACGTGGGTGGGCGCGGTTTCGGTGCGGATGGCAAATCGGTCTACGAGGAAGGCATCCAGATCCCCATCATGAAATTCGCCGAACGCGGGCAGGTCAACCGCGACCTCATCCGCGTGTTGCGCGCCAACGTCCGCCAGCCCGAGCAACTGGTGGGCGACTTCTATTCGCTGGCCGCCTGCAACGACGTGGGCCGCGACCGGTTGCTGGAAATGCTCGCGGAACTGGACCAGCCCGACCTGCAAAAGCTGGGCGATTTCATCCTCACCCGCACCCATGACGCGGTGATCGAACGGCTGGCAGACCTGCCCAAGGGCAGCTGGTCGCACGAGATGCTGACCGATGGCTACGACGACCCGATCAATCTGGCCGCCAAGGTGACCATCGAAGAAAAACGCGTGCTGGTGGACTTCGACGGCTCCTCACCGGTCAGCCGCTGGGGCATCAACTGCCCGATGATCTATGCCAAGGCCTACGCCTGCTACGCGGTCAAATGTGTCGTGGCCCCCGATGTGCCGAACAACGCTGCCTCGCTCGCCCTCTTCGAGGTGACCTCGCCCGTCAACGTGCTGAACGCCGAACGCCCCGCGCCCGTCAGCCTGCGGCACGTGATCGGCCACATGGTGCCTGACGTCGTGCTGGGGGCCCTGGCGCAGGCCCTGCCCGGGCAGATACAGGCCGAAGGGGCGGGGTCGCTCTGGAACATTCATATCTCTGCCCGGCCCGTGGAGGGGCAGAAAGGCCGCCGCGCCGAGGTGCTGATGTTCAACTCCGGCGGCACGGGCGCGCGTCCGACGCTCGACGGATTGTCGGCCACCGCCTTTCCCTCGGGTGTGATGACCATGCCCATCGAGGCGACCGAGCACACCGGCCCCATTGTCGTCTGGCGCAAGGAGCTACGGCCCGGTTCGGGCGGTGCCGGCCAGTATCGCGGCGGGCTTGGCCAGATCATCGAGATTGCACCGCAGGAGGGGCATGAGTTCGAATTCTCCGCCATGTTCGACCGCGTCACCACCCCGCCACGCGGCCGCGACGGTGGCGCGAACGGCGCGGCGGGCAGCGTGTCGCTGGACGACGGGACTCAGATGAAACCGAAGGGGTGGCAATTCGTACCCGCCGGGCGGCGGCTCATCCTCAAGGCACCGGGCGGCGGTGGTTTCGGTCCGCCCGAGAAACGTGCGCCAGAGCTGAAGGAGCGGGACGCGCGGCGCGGGTATCTGGAGGTAGAGTGAACTTCAGTGGCCCCAAAGGGCCGAGACAACGCCAAAGACACCCACGGCCACAAGGCTCAACGCCCAGACCAGATCGAGGTTGAACCAGCTGCGCGACAGGAACTTCAGCCCCAGCCAGACATAGACCCCCACGGCAATGGCCCCGCCCGCCAGCGTCATCGCCACCGTGTGCGCCAGCGCCACTGCAAAGGCCGTGCCGACATTCGACCCCATCAGCGACTGCGCCGCCAGATGCCCCGTATCCTCCGGCGCAATCGCGCAAATCCCCAGGAAAATCGGCACCAGCATCAGACCCGCCCCATGGGCCATCGCGGCAAGGAACGACCACAGCGCCAGCCTCGCGGGATGCACCCGCGCCAGCATCCTGGGATGCCGCCGGTTGATCAGCAGGTAGACCCCCATGGCGATCACGATCAGTCCAGCACCGACGCGGATTTCGGTCTCCCACTCGACCAGCACGACCATGAGAGAAAACGGCAGCAGGATCGCCACCATCGCCGCGAAATGCCCCAGCGCCAGCATCCCCAGCGCCCGCACCAGCGCCACCCGCCGCTGCTCCATCAGCGCGGCCGAGACCGCCAGCGGCCAGCCCATACCGGGGTTCACACCGTGATAGAGCCCCGAAAAAATGACGGCCCCCCAAAGGGCCGCCATCGTTGACATGTCCTGCATTGCCTAGACCGACGGGTAACAGAAGCTGTCCGTCGAACAATCGCCCCCTTCCAGCCGGATCTGGTGACTGCGGTAGCCCTTGGGAAAGTCGATGTAGAAGTCCTTGTTCAGCGTCAGACCGCCGTCCTTGCCCACATCGGCCATGACCATCTGGCCGCCCTCGCTGTCGGGATAGAACTGATCGTCCCACGTCGAATAAAGCGAGTTGGTCCAATAGACCCGCTTGCCATCCCGGCTGATCTCCACCATCTGCGGACCGTAGGCAAAGGGCTTGCCGTTCGGGTGGTCGGTATTCCGGGCGATCCCCCCGATCTCGACCTTGCCAGCGAGCTTCGGGTTCATCGGGTCGGACACATCATACTGATGCATCTCCCCCAGTCCCCAGCAGGCGACGTAAAGGTATTTGTCATCGAGGCTCAGGTCGATGTCCGTGACCAAGGGCGGTACTGCCTCGAACCCCTGCAACAGCGGCGGCAGGTTCTCGGCCTTCTCGGGGCGCGGATCGATGGTGATCGTCTTCTTGGCCTGCCACTTGCCGTCATCCACCCGCCACCAGGTAAAGATCGAGCCCTGCAGGTTCGTCGTATCCACCACCACGCCGCAGAACCCGTAGGATTTCTTGGGGTCATGCGCAGGCCGGATTTCCAGCGCCATCTGATGGTTCTCACCAAGATCGATTGTCTGGATGTTCTTGCGCGCCCTGAGATCCCAGAAGTGGATCTTGTGCCCGTACTTGTTGCTCAGCAGATCCTCGGCCACGATCCCGTTCTCGAACTGCGGCGGCAGCGCCCATTCGGAGCTGACCATGTAATCTTGCGGCAGGTTCCACCAGAAATCATAGTGCTTGTCCTGCTCGCCCCGGTCCATTTCGTACTGGCCGATGATCTCGAAGGTCTCGCAGTCCATGATGAAGATGCCAGGAGGTCCATCGGTGCCATCGGGCCCGCCACCGCCCAGTGTGGACACATAGATGCCTTCCGGCCCGCAATGAATCGTGTGGGGGCGCGAATAGCCGGTTTTGGCAAAGACCTCTTCCGGCTCGATGATCTTGTGAATCTTCGCCTTCAGCGGCTCTTTCACGTCGATGATGTAGATGCGGCTCGACCGGATGCCCGGCACGATCAGATAGCGCCGCTCAAGAAACGCATGCCCCGCAAGCGGCGACAGCGCCGAGGAACAGGCGTTCCAGCCGAAATGATGAAACTCGTCGCCCGTGTTGGGCATGATGACCTGATGAACGATCTGTCCGTATTTGTCGGACTTCGGGTTCAGGTCGACCACGGCAAGCCCGTCGCCCTGCTTGCCATCGGGGCTGAGCATGACGGTAAAGGCATAATTCTCGACGGGGGCCTGCATCGCCAGCTTGGGCGAGGCATGGAATGTCGGGTCCGGTCTGAGGTTCATAATTTCCTCCCATGTTGATAATGAAAAAGCCCGGTTTCCGGGTCATTGTCGGTGCGGCAAGGCGTTAACCTTCCGGATATCGTGGCGAAATCCGCCGTACTCGTTCTCATCGCAAGGAGCGGAACACTCCTCAAACGACACCTGTTCGAGGAGCCTAACAGAAAAAACGATTCCCGTTAGGGTAAATGTCAGACAAATGATGCCAGCGACGGAACCGGTCGCTATCGTCCTGCGCGCATGGGCTTATCTTCTCCGCCCAACATCTCCGTAACCTGAGACAGGTCGTGTCGAAACAGGTCTTCCTGCCGTCTTGCCAGGCGCTCGTCGGGCTGGCGCAACAGGGCGGCAGGATGCAGGCTCAGGAACACCGGCCCACCATGCAGGCCGGTCTCAACCCGCCCGCGCCGCCGGGTGATCCCTTTGCCATCGCCCGTCAGCGCCAGCGCAGCGCTGGCCCCGAGTGCGAGAATAAGCCGGGGCTGAACCAGTGCGATCTCCTGCTCCAGCCACCAGCGGCAATGGCTCACCTCGCTGGCGGAAGGACTCTGATGGATACGCCGCTTGCCGCGCACCTCGAATTTGAAATGCTTGACCGCGTTCGTCACATAAGCGGCCTGCCGGTCCAGTCCCGCTTCTGCTGCCAGCCGGTCGAAAAGTTGCCCTGCCGGCCCGACAAACGGACGCCCGGCCAGATCCTCCTGATCTCCGGGTTGCTCCCCCACAATCATCAGCGCCGCACGCTCGGGTCCTTCCCCCGGCACTGCTTGCGTCGCGGGCCCCGCCAGCGGACAACGCGCGCAGCCCTTCAACGCCGCGCTTAGCCCCTCCATCCCGCCGCAAAACTGCGGCGCTTCGGTGTCATGCAACCGCTCCAGCACCCGCGCCGCCCGCAGCGGCGGCAGGCTGGGTGCAGCCTCGCGCATCTCGGCCACCCGCGCCTCGGCCTTGGCGATGAGACCGGGGATCAGCTCCGCCTCCGGCAGGTTCTTCCAGTACTTCTTGGGCATCTCCGCCTGCATCGATTTGATCTTGAGCCGGGCGGGATTGAAGATATTGGCATAGTACGTCCGCCAAAGCGCCTCGGTCTCGTCCGTCAGATCGGGCCGCTCGCTCGCAACGGCTTCCTGCGTGATACTGCCGTCCTCGAACCGCGTCGTGACCTCTGGCGTCACGATCACCCAGTCCATGTCGCCGAAACGCCGCGCAAAGAACCCCGCGATCAACTCCTCGATCCGGTGATCGGGCTCGAACCATGACACGAACTGCCGTCGCGCCGCAGCCTCGGGCGTGACCTCGCGAAAGCGCACGAAGGCCTTCATCTTGTGCATGTCGCGCCGGATGTTCTTGGCAAGCTCCTCGGCCTTCGCGACATCCGCGTCCGCCCGGTTGCGCAGCAGTCCGGGCCGCTCCGACACCCGCAACAGCAACCGATAGGCCAGGTCGAACGCTCCCGCCGCGCGGCTTGCGCAAAGCAGCTTGGCCAACGGGGGAAAATCCTTCGGGACCGTGACCTGTCGCGCTGCCCGTCCCGGCAGCGGGGCTGTCACCCCGCCGAAAAGCGACGCCGCATCGCCTTCCATCTGCCAAGTCACCTCGTCACCGCGCACGCCCGCCGCCACCAACCCGCGCGCCGCTTTGCGCCATGCCTCGAAGGTACCAAGCCGGGGCAGGGTGACGGTCTGCATCAGATCAGTTGCAACTGCTCGGGCGGTGGCGCGAAGCGCGCGCGCAGGTTCGCAGCGTCGGTCAGCGATCCGGGCCGCCAATCCCGCGCCACGATGAACGGTTTCGCCTTGCGCACAGACGCCCCGATCCGGCGCAGATCATCGTACCCCAACGCCCCGTTGCGCCGCGCGCTCAGAATGCGCCCCACCGATTTCGTCCCGAACCCCGGCACCCGCAGCAGCATGTCCTTGCCTGCCCGGTTCACATCCACCGGAAAGGCATGCCGGTTCGCCAGCGCCCAGGCCAGCTTGGGATCGACCTCCAGATCGAGCATGCCCGACCCCTGATCCGGCGCGATCTCCTCCGCTTCAAAGCCATAAAACCGCAAAAGCCAATCCGCCTGATAGAGCCGATGCTCCCGCATCAGCGGCGGCTTGATCAGCGGCAGTTTCGCGGTGCTGTCCGGAATGGGCGAGAAGGCCGAGTAATAGACCCGCTTCAGCTTGTAGGATGAATAAAGCCGCGTGGAGCTTTGCAGGATCGTCCGGTCATTCGCCCCATCCGCCCCCACGATCAGCTGCGTGGACTGCCCCGCCGGAGCAAACTTGGGTGCCTTGCGGCCCGTGTATGTCGGTTTCTTCAACTCTTCCTTGCGCAGCCGCACATTGCCCATGGCCTTGCGAATCTCATCGGGGTTCTTCTCGGGCGCATAGGCTTTCAGCCCGGTATCCGTCGGCAATTCGATGTTCATCGACAGCCGATCCGCCAGCAGCCCCGCTTCCTCGATCAACTCCGGCGCGGCGTCTGGAATGGTCTTGAGATGAATGTACCCCCGGAAATGATGTTCCTCCCGCAGTTTCCGGGCAATCCGCACCATGTCCGCCATCGTGTCATCCGGGCTCTTGATGATGCCCGAGGACAGGAACAGCCCCTCGATATAATTGCGCCGGTAGAATTCGGTCGTCAGATGCACCACCTCCTCGACCGAAAAGCGCGCACGCTGCACATTCGACGACACCCGGTTGATGCAATAGGCGCAATCGTAGATGCAGAAGTTCGTCATCAGGATTTTCAGCAGGCTGATGCAGCGCCCGTCCGGCGCATAGGCATGGCAAATGCCCGACCCCTCGGTGCTGCCGAGGCCCTTGCCATCGCGGCTATGCCGTTTCGACGTGCCCGACGACGCGCAAGAGGCATCGTATTTGGCCGCATCGCTCAGCAGCGCCAGCTTTTCCTGTAGACTCATTCTGCTCATATGTTCTTGATATGTTCTGATTTCATGCCGTGCAATACGACAGATTTCCCCCCGTGACAGATTGTCGCTTTTTTTGGGAACCCGGGCGGGGGCGTGTGCGTTATTGGCCATGTTCAAGTATTTTCTGATGCCCTCTTCGCTCGTATTTTCAGGATTTCTGTCGTCCGCCGCCGCCGAAGAAGTCGGCTCCGTCGACGTGGACTGGCTTGGTAACGACATCATTGTCGAGGCGCTGGCAGACCCCGAGGTCAAGGGTGTCACCTGCCATATCGCCTATTTCGAGCGCGGCATCATCGACCGGCTTCAAAAAGGCAACTGGTTCGAGGACCCGTCCAACTCCTCCATCTCCTGCCGCCAGACCGGCACTATCGAGATCGGCGATATCGCGCGCGGTGACGAGGGCGAGGATGTCTTCAGCGAACGCCGCTCGATTCTTTTCAAGACCCTGCGCGTCAAACGCATCTTCGATGAGGCGAATAACGCACTGATCTACATCAGCCACGCCCGCGACGTGCAGAATGGTTCGGCCAAGATGTCGATGTCGACCGTCCCTCTCTATTCCCCAGCCAACTAATCAGAAACCACGCCAAAGGCGGTCCAACACGGAGAACTTTCATGAACGCCCTTCTCATCGGTTCGATCGACGTCCTCGTCGATACCTCTGAGCTGCAACGCAGCGCCTTCAACGATGCCTTTCACGACGCGGGGCTTGACTGGTACTTGTCGCGGGATGAGTACCGAAGGATGCTGGCGATCCCGGGCGGAAAACGCCGGATCGAGGCTTTCGCAGAGCGTGCCGAAGAGCGTGTGGACAGTGCCGCGCTTCATGCCCACAAGACCGAGATTTTCCGGCAAATGCTCCGCCGTGGCGGGCTCGAGATCAGGGTGCAGATCGCGCAGGCGATGGAAGAAGCCCGCAGGCACGGCCTCAAGCTCGGTTTCGTCACCGGCACAGACCGCGCAATCGTCGACGCGCTTCTCGACAACCTCGGCGGTGCCGAGGCGCTTGGGTTCGACTTTGTCACCACTGCGGCAGACGGCTGTGCGGCCAAACCTGACCCGGCGCTCTACCTGCATGCGCTCAAGCAACTGGAGATCGATGCCTCGGAGGCGGTTGCCATCGAGGACTACCTGCCTGGGATCGAAGCGGCCCGCGCCGCCGGGATCGCCTGCCACGCGTACCCGCACGAGAACGCCCTTGCCCATGATCTCGGCGAGACACCTGACATGAGCGAACTGACGCTGAAACGCGCCGCCTGATTTCCGCCGATTGGCTTTTGCCCTCAAAGACCCCGCTTTGCGCGGGGTTTTTCCTGCGCTAGACTGCCCGAAAACAATCCGGGAGGCTGAGCAGATGAACCTTACCCGCAGAACCGCCCTTCTGGGCCTTGGCGCCCTTGGCCTGACCGCCTGCGGTGGCGGTAGCAACGCGCTGGGTCCAACGGGCGCCAGCGACGCTGGTGGCCTGCCGCCCGATCTGCGTCCAACGCCCAACCCCTCATACGATGCCTGGGTCGCCAGCTTCCGCGACCGCGCGGCAGGGCAGGGGATATCAAGCGGCACGCTCAGCGCCGGTTTCCGGGGCACCGGCTACCTGCCCGGCGTCGTCACCCGTGACCGCAACCAGACCGAATTCACCCGCACGCTCGAGGATTACCTCGCCATTGCCGCCTCTGACGAACGCGTCTCCAAGGGCCGCGCGGCCTTTGCCCGCCACCGCTCCACGCTTTCGGCGGTCGAGGCCCGCTATGGCGTCCCGGCCGAGATCGTCACTGCCGTCTGGGGGCTGGAAAGCTTCTACGGCGAACGGCGTGGCAATGTCCCGGTTGTCTCTGCCACCTCGACGCTGGCTTTCGACGGGCGGCGCGGCGCGTTCTTCGAAAAGCAACTCGTTGCCGCACTGAAAATCCTGCAAACCGGCGACACGACCCCCGGCAATCTCAGGGGCTCCTGGGCCGGTGCCATGGGCCACACCCAGTTCATCCCCACCAGCTACCAAGCCTTCGCCGTCGATTTCAACGGCGACGGTCGCCGCGATATCTGGTCCGACAATCCCGCCGACTCGCTGGCCTCTACCGCCGCCTACCTTGCCAACAACGGCTGGGCGCGCGGCGTCAGATGGGGCGGAGAGGTCGGCAATGGCGCACCCGCGGGTGACATCATCCAGCCGCAACCGGGCGGTCCGCGGTTTGCCGTGACCCGCAATTTCCGCGTCATCAAGCGCTACAACAACTCCGACAGCTACGCGATTGGCGTGGGCCACCTTGCGGACCGTATTGCAGGCGGCGGCCCGATCCGCGCCAGCTTCCCGCCCGACAAATACGGGCTGACCAAGGACGACCGCATCCGCCTGCAACAGCGCCTGACCGCGCGCGGCTTCGACACCGACGGTGCTGATGGTGTCATCGGCCCCAACAGCCGCAAGGCCATTGCGGCCTACCAGTCCAGTATCGGCGTCCCCGCCACGGGCGATCCCTCGCCGGAACTTCTCCGCTCGCTGGGCTAGAAAGCGGGGCCGCGCGGCCCCGCTCCCTTGATCCATCTCAATCAACCGCGCCCGCTTTCGGGCGAAGGTGATCTTGTCACTGATGGCGCATGCCGTTGGCCGTAAGTTGCGCTCAAATTCGCAGATGGAGAACACCATGCAGTATCCCGTGAACATGAACGTCCACCCCGAGGTGAAGGCGTTTTTCGACCCGCAAACCAATACGATAAGTTACGTGGTCAAGGACCCCGGCTCCGATTCCTGTGCCGTGATCGATTCGGTCATGGACATCGACTACTCCGCCGGGCGCATCACCTACGAGCACGCCGACGAGATCATCGACTACATCCGCTCCGAGGGCCTCAAGCTTGAATGGCTGATCGAAACCCACGTCCATGCCGACCACCTGTCCGCCGCGCCCTACATCCAGGAAAAGCTGGGCGGCAAGATCGGTATCGGCGACAAGATCACCGTGGTGCAGGACACCTTCGGCAAGGTTTTCAACGAAGGCACCGAATTCCAGCGCGACGGCTCGCAGTTCGACCGCCTGTTCAAGGACCGCGACACCTACCAGATCGGCGGCATGCCTGCCTTCGCGATCCACACGCCGGGCCACACGCCCGCCTGCATGGTCCACGTGATCGGCGACGCGGCCTTCGTGGGTGACACGCTCTTCATGCCCGACGGCGGTTCGGCCCGTGCCGACTTTCCCGGCGGTGACGCGGGTGAGCTTTACGACAGCATCCAGAAGGTCCTGACGCTGCCCGACGACATGCGCCTCTTCATGTGCCACGACTACGGTCCCGGTGGCCGGGACATCCAGTGGGAAACCACCGTGGGCCAGGAAAAGGCTGAAAACATCCACGTCGGCAAAGGCACCTCGCGCGAGGAGTTCATCAAGTTCCGCACCGAGCGTGACGCGACCCTCGCCGTGCCCAAGCTGATCCTGCCCTCCCTGCAGGTGAACATGCGGGCGGGCGAGGTGCCGACGGACAAGGACGGCAAGCCGATGCTGAAACTCCCGGTCAACGCGCTTTGAACGGAGGACGCGATGGATATCCGCAAGATCACCGGCGACTACTTCGTTTCGCCGCAAATCACCGAAGCCGATGTGAAAGCCCTCAGCGAACAGGGCTTTCGCACGATCATCTGCAACCGCCCCGACGGTGAGGCGCCAGATCAACCCGCCTTTGCCGACATCGCTACAGAGGCCAGGGCGCTGGGCCTGACCACGCTGCACGTGCCGATCTCGGGCTATGCCGCGAGCAAGGACGATATCGCCGCCGTGCAAAAGGCGCTGACTGAGGCACCCAAGCCGATCCTCGCCTTTTGCCGGACCGGCACCCGCTCGGCAGTGCTCTGGTCGCTGGCGCAGGCCGACAAGATGCCGCTCGATGACATCCTCGATGCCACGGGGGCGGCAGGCTACGACCTCGCACCGGTTCTGCAAAACATCCTCGGGGCAGGGGCTGCAAATTGAACACGCCTCCCGTCCCCCGCAAGAAGAAATCCCAGGGGCTGGCACGCTACGTGCCGGCCCTCGGCTGGTTGCGGACCTATTCCGGTGAGACGGCGACCAACGACCTGATTGCCGCCGTCATCGTCACCATCATGCTGATCCCGCAGTCGCTTGCCTATGCGCTGCTCGCGGGCCTGCCGCCCGAAGCGGGGCTCTATGCCTCCATCGTCCCGATCATGCTCTACAGCGTCTTCGGCACCTCCCGCGCGCTTGCCGTGGGACCCGTTGCGGTGGTCTCCCTGATGACAGCCGCCGCCATCAACAATGTCACCGCGACAATGGACGTGGGCTATGCCGCCGCCGCCCTCACCCTTGCGGGCCTGTCCGGCGCAATCCTCGTCGTCATGGGCCTTCTGCGCATGGGCTTCGTCGCGAACTTCCTCTCGCATCCCGTCATCTCCGGCTTCATCACCGCCTCGGGCCTGCTCATCGCCGCCAGCCAGCTCAGCCACATCCTCGGCATCAGCGCCGAAGGACACACGCTGGTGGAACTTCTCCTCAGCCTCGCCACGCACCTCACCGACGCAAACCCCGTCACCATCGCCATCGGCGTCACCGCCACCGCCTTCCTCTTCTGGGTGCGCAGCGGCCTCAAACCCCTCCTCCTCCGCCTCGGCCTGCCCAAGCGCGGCGCGGATTTCGCAACCAAGGCCGGACCGGTCCTCGCTGTCGTCGTCACCGCGCTGCTGGTCTGGGGCCTGCGTCTCGACGAAGGCGGCGTGCGGATTGTCGGCGCCGTCCCGCAAAGCCTGCCGCCCTTCACCATGCCCGATCTCTCCACCGACCTGATCGCGGCACTCTTCATGCCCGCGCTCCTGATCTCGATCATCGGTTTCGTGGAATCGATCTCCGTCGCCCAGACCCTTGCGGCCAAGAAGCGCCAGCGCATCGATCCCGATCAGGAGCTTATCGGCCTCGGCGCCGCCAACCTCGGCGCGTCACTGACCGGCGGCTTCCCCGTCACCGGCGGCTTCTCGCGCTCGGTCGTGAACTTCGACGCAGGTGCCGAAACGCCTGCCGCAGGCGCCTTCACCGCCGTGGGCCTTGCCATCGCCGCGATGTTCCTCACGCCGCTCATCTACTTCCTGCCCAAGGCCACGCTCGCCGCTACGATCATCGTCGCCGTCCTGTCGCTCGTCGATTTCACCACCCTGCGCAACAGCTGGACCTACTCCAAGCGCGACTTCGGCGCGGTGGCCGCCACCATGCTCCTTACCCTGCTGCTGGGCGTCGAGATCGGTGTGACCGCAGGCGTTCTCCTCTCGATCCTGCTCTTCCTCTACGACACCGCGCGCCCTCACGTGGCCGAGGTGGGCCTTGTCCGCGGCACCGAGCACTTCCGCAACATCCACCGCCACCGCGTGCTGACCGACCCGTCGATCCTCAGCCTGCGCATCGACCAGAGCCTCTATTTCGCCAACGCGCGCTTTCTAGAAGACTACATCTACGACCGCGTCATCGACGACAAGGCGCTCAAACACGTGGTCCTCATGTGCTCGGCGGTGAACGAGATCGACCTCAGCGCCCTCGAAACGCTCGAGGCGATCAACGAAAGGCTCAAGGAAATGGGCATCACCCTGTCGCTCTCCGAGGTGAAGGGCCCGGTGATGGACCGCCTTGAGCGGGATGACTTCCTCCAGCACCTGACCGGCGCCGTGTTCCTGTCCCAGTTCGACGCCTTCGAGACGCTGGCCAGCGAGGTGCCCGGTTTGTCCGAAGGCGAGACCGGCAAGACACTGACGCGCGCCGCGCGCTTCGCGGGGGCCTGAGCCGATGTGCTGGAGCGCCGAAGCCTCTGCCGCGATGGTCGCGGCGGGGGTGGTGGCGACCGGCATCGCCCTTTCCCGCAAGGAGCCGCCCGCAATTCCGCTGACGCTGGGCTATTTCACCGTGATGGAGGGGCTGCAACTGGCCGGTTACGGCGTGCTGGACCAATGCGGCACGACGGCGAACCAGGCCGTCACGCTGCTTTCCTACCTGCATATCGTCTTCCAGCCTCTGGTCATCAACCTCTTCGCGATGGAGCTTGTGCCCGCCCCGATCCGGGCGCGGGCGCGCCGTTGGGTGATCATGCTTTCACTTGCTGCCGGTGCCGTGATGCTCGCGCAGCTGCTGCCGGTGCCCGCTTTTGGGAAATGCCTGCCCGGCACACCGCTTTGTGCAGAGGCGCTTTGTACCGTTTCGGGAAGCTGGCACATCGCCTGGAACATTCCCTACAACGGCCTGATGGTGCCCCTTGAACGCGCGCTGGGTTTCGGGTCCGGCTTTCCCACCTACATGCTGGCGGTCTTCGTCCTGCCACTTGTCTACGGCGCCTGGCGTTTCGTGCTCCTGCATGCGGTAACCGGCCCCTTTCTCGCATGGACCCTGACCGACAACCCCAACGAGATGCCCGCCGTCTGGTGTCTTTTCTCGATCGCGATCCTGGTGGTCAGCCTGAGCATCAGGGCACGCGGAAGCGTCACGGCGCGGACCTGGTGGGGTATGCGTGTGACCAGCGGATAACCGCCCGCGTGGGCCGGATTGATCTTCGTCAACGCCACCCTTTCCGGTCCGGCCTAGCATCGCACGACAGAGAGAGGAGACGACGATGAAACCGGTAGTCACCTGGGCCCTTCTTGCCAACGCCCGGCACGCGAAGGTTCTGGAAAATCGCGGTCCTGGCAAGGGTCTGGTACCGCTCGAAGCGCATCAATGGGAAGCAGACCTGCCCGAACAGCCTCGCGATCGCGCGGGGATGGGCCACAGCATCGGTGGGCCGGGGGTGTCGGCCGTCGAACAGGCGGACCCTCAGCGCAAGGCCGACAGGCACTTTGCCAAGGTCGTGGGAAAGGCCGTAACCAAGGCATTTCTCGCGCAGGAATTCGACCGGCTGATCCTGGTCGCCGGGCCGCACATGCTGGGCCTTCTGCGCGACGAGGTCGAGGAGGCGCTGGCCCCGGTGATAGCCGGTGAGATCGACAAGGACCTCATGGCGCAGCCCGCCAAATCGGTCGAGGCGCACGTGGGAGAGATCATCGCGGTCTGACGCTTTGGTTCCGTGTGACTTCAGAAAGGGGCAGGGATGTTCAGACAAATCATCGTCGGCCTCGACGGTTCGGAAAAGGCCAAGATGGCCGCGCGGATCGGTTGCGATCTGGCCAAGGTCTATGCAGGTAATGTGACGCTCGTGCATGTCCTGAGGGCAGAGCGCGACGACATGGATGACGAACCCAGCGACAACACCGACGACACGGTCCCGCGCCGCACGCTCGAAGAGCTTGAGGCGGCGGGCCAGCGCATCCTCGACGCGGGTCTTGCCATTGCGCACGAAGTGGGCTGCAAGAATGTCGAGACGCATATGCCCTATGGCGACGCGGCCGGTGAAATTCTCGCCCATGCGGACCGGATCGAGGCGGACCTGATCGTAACCGGGCGCCGCGGTTTGGGCAGCTTGACCAGCCTCGTGCTAGGCAGCACGACGCAGCGCATCAATCACGAGGCCAAATGCGCCTGCCTTTCCGTGCCCCACACCCTACCCGGCGTGAAAAAGCCCTCCCACGACATAGGCGATGATGGCCGCTAGGGTGCCGATCAAGAGCGTCTCGCCCCCCGACCACCACCATTTTGCCAGCGACCAGCGGCTCTTGCCCGTGCCGATCAGAAAGAACGTCACCAGCGTCGCGACGATGGAGACCTGGAAGGCCTGAGGCACGTTGAGGATAAAGGGCAAAAGCGGCACCGATCCGGCCACGAGGAACGCGCCGAAGGTTGCCAGCGCCGCGCGCATCGGGTGCGGTTCTTCCAGCGTCAGCCCGTACTCGAAGGTCAGCATCAGGCTGATCCATTTCTCCTTGTCGTTCGAGATTTCCCGGACTGCCTCTTCCAGCACCTCGCCGGACAGGCCGCGCAGGGCGAGGATCTGCCTGAGTTCTTCAAGCTCGCCATCGCGGTGGTGTTCGATGTGGTTTTCCTCGACCCGGACGATCCGCCTGCGGTCGTCAAGTTCCGCCTTGGTGCCCGAATAATTCCCCGCCGCCATCGAAAAGCCGTCGGCAAGGATGTTGGCAATGCCGAGTGCGACGATGATCCCGTGCGACAGCCCCGCACCCTCGACGCCCGCGACGATGGCAAAAGTCGTCACCGCCCCGTCGATCCCGCCATAGACCATATCCTTGAGGTACGTTCCCTGCGTATCGGCAGAGAGCCTCTCGGCGACTTCCTCGGGGCTGTGACCGTGTTCTTTTGCCATGCCCAAGGCTGCCCGCTGGCTGGCCCGTCCGCATTGAGCCAGATCAACCGCGCCAAGGCGAGTGTTTGATACGCAGGGCCATGGACATTCCGGTCACAACCCTGTCGCAATCCGTGCTGCTTTTCGCGCTTTGCGCCGCCGTGGTGTGGTTCGCGGGGGCGCGTCTGGCCTATCTCATGGATACGCTCGCCGACCGCTATCATCTCGCCAAGTCGCTGGTAGGCCTTCTGGTCCTGTCGCTGGCCACCTCGCTGCCCGAAGTGGCGACAACCCTGACCGCCGCGCTGCAACAGGCGCGCGACCTGGTGCTCAACAACCTTTTCGGCGGGATCGCCCTGCAAACCGCGATCCTTGCCATGTCGGATTTCTGGGCGCGAGGGGCCATCACCAACTATCCGCGCAAGGCCAACCACGCGCTCGAGGCGACGCTGCTGGTGCTCCTGCTGGCCATCGCGCTGATCATCTGCAACCTCGGCGAAACCTTTGTCTTCGGCGGCGTCGGCCTCGGCAGCGTCTTCATTGCGGTGACCTACGCGGGTGCCATCTGGATGCTGCGCCGCTACGACGACTCAAGCGACTGGGTACCGGTCGATCTGCCCGACCCCGACCCGCTGCCCTTTCCTGCGCCCACGGGCCTCGGCGCGCGCAGCAATGCCGCGCTGATCTGGCAGTCCATTGCCGCCTGCCTCGCGATCCTGATCTTCGGCCTGCTGCTGGTGCTCTTTGCCGAACGCATCGCCACGCAATCCGGCCTCGGCACCAGCTTTATCGGGGTGACGCTGCTCGCCGGGGCGACCTCCCTGCCGGAGCTTACGACCAGCATCACAGCCGTGCGCATCGGGGCCTATACGATGGCGATCTCCAACATCTTTGGCAGCAACCTGATCATGCTGGTGCTGGTGTTCCCGGCTGACATCCTGTTTCGTGCCGGACCCATCCTGCAGGAAACCTCCAAGACCGTGACACTCGCGCTCAGCTTCGGCATCGCGGTCACGGCGATCTACCTCATCGGCCTGATCGTGCGCCGCAAGCCAAAGGTCGGGACCATCGGGCTCGATTCCGTGCTGGTGCTCATCACCTTCGCCGGGAGCCTCCTTGCCTATTACTACGTCCGCTGATCGCGGCGCAGGGCGATCTTGGCCAGTTCCGGGACCACGAGGATCGGCAGGGCGAAGGCTGCGATCAGCTGCCATTCGGCCCATCCAATCGGCACCGTGCGCAAGAGCGCCTGCAAGGGCGGCCAGTAGATCGCCGCCACCTGCGCCCCCAGGGTCACGATCAACGCCAACAGGAGAAAGGGATTGCTGAACCATCCGATCCGGAAGTTGCTGTGCCTCAAGGAGCGGAAGGCAAAGACGCTGACCTTTTCGAAAACGACCATCGCGGTAAAGGCCGTGGTCCGCGCGAGTTCGACGCCAAAATCGAGCAGTTGGAAGAATATCCAGAGGCTCGACAGGCCCGTGTACATGCCCAGGACGACGATGGTCCCGATCCCGGCAGGGCCGAGGATGCGGCTGTCCTTGCGCCGGGGGGGCTCCGCCATCTGGTCTGGCTCGCCCTTCTCCAGCCCCAGGGCGACCGCCGTCACCCCGTCCGTGACAAGGTTCATCCAGAGGATCTGTGTGGCAAGGAAAACCAGCGGCCCGCCGATCGCGATATTGACCACCAGCGCAATCACCTCTCCCGCGTTCGAGGACAAAAGGTAACGCACGAACTTGCGCACATTCGCAAACTGGCGGCGGCCCTCGCCAATGGCGCGCACGATGGTGGCAAAGTTGTCGTCGAGCAGCACGAGGTCCGAGGCGTCCCGCGCCACGTCCGTGCCGCGGACCCCCATCGACACCCCGATGTCGGCCTGTTTCAGGGCGGGCGCGTCGTTCACGCCGTCGCCGGTCATCGCAACGATCTGGTCCTGCGCCTGCAACGCCGCCACGATCCGCATCTTCTGTTCCGGCTTGGTCCGGGCAAAGAGCACGCCGTCGCCAAGGGCCTCCCGAAGCGCACCGTCGTCCATCTCATCCAGTTCCTGACCGCTGATCTGCCGCTTCACCTTCAGGCCTGTTTGCCGTGCGATGGCCGCGGCGGTGATCGGGCTGTCCCCGGTGATCATCACCACCCGGATGCCCGCCGACTGGGCCGAGGCGATGGCCTCCCGCACCTCGGCGCGGGGCGGGTCGATCAGCCCGACAAGCCCGAGAAAGGTCAGTTCCTCTTCGGCGATATGGTGATCCGGGGCGGCGCGGCTCGCCAGCGCGATCACCCGCTGGCCGTCCGCCGCCATTTCTTCGTAGGCACGGGTGATCGCATCGCGTTCAGCCGCGCCCAGGGGCTTTGCGCCGTCCTGCCCCAACACCTGCGTGCAAATCTCGACGATCTGCTCGGGCGCGCCCTTGGTCAGCACCTGCACCCCGTCCGGCGACTGGTAAAGGACGCTCATCCGCTTGCGCGCACTGCTGAAGGGGATCTCGGCCAGCACCCCCCGCTCTTTCGGCAGGTCGCACCACCCCTTGTAGGCCAGCGTCACCAGCGCCCCTTCCGTCGGCGCGCCGATCATCGTCCAGGTCTTGCCCGCGGGCACCAGCCGCGCGTGGCTGCAATGGAGCCCCGTCTGCAGAAGCGCCCCAAGCACCGGATCGTCCCCGAACCGGAGCCGCGCGCCCTCCGCCTCGATATGCCCCGCAGGGTCATAGCCGGTGCCGGTCACGTCGTACTGCCGGTCCAGCGTCCAGACCTTCGTGGCGGTCATCTTGTTCTCGGTCAGCGTCCCGGTCTTGTCCGTGCAGATGACCGAAGCCGCCCCCAGCGTCTCGACCGCCTGCAGACGCCGCGCCAGCGCGTTCTGCCGCACCATCGCCGTGGCCCCCAGCGCCAAGGTGATCGTCACCACCGCCGGCAACCCTTCGGGCACCATGGCCACCGACAGCGACAGCCCGGTCATCACCATCTCGGTCAGATCGCGCCCCACGATCAGGCCAAGCGCGGTCACGCCTGCCGCCACCAGCAAAGCCGCCAACCCCAGCTGGCGCGCAAGCTGCCCCAGCTTGCGTTGCAGATGCGTGGTCTTGACCCCCACGGAGCCGGTCAGATGCGCGATCTTGCCGAACTCCGTCTCGCCCGCTATCGCCGTCACCCGCGCCTCCGCGCGTCCTGAACTGACGGCGGTGCCCGCGAAAACCCTGTCACGTCCTTCGTCAAGCGACTTGGCCACGGGCATCGATTCTCCGGTCAGGATGCTCTCGTCGATCCGCAGGTCCGAGGCGCGGAGCAATGCCGCATCGGCGGCGATCTTGGCGCCGGAGGTCAGGATCAGGATATCGCCCGGCACGATCTCGCGCGCGGGGACCAGCTTTTCCTGGCCGTCGCGCAGCACCATCGCCTGAGGCGACAAGAGCTTGCGCAGGCTTGCCAGTGCCGTCTCGGCCTTCCATTCCTGTACAAAACCAAGCGCCGCGTTCAGCACGACGACAAGGCCGATGGTCGCCGCGTCGATCCACTCTCCCAGCGCCACGGCAACCAACGCCGCGACGATAAGAATAAGCACCAGAAAGCTCGAAAATTGCCGCAGCAGCACCCGGAGCGGGCCGGTCGTTTCGGCCTCCGGCAATTCGTTCCAGCCGGCGCGCGCGCGGGCGGCCTCAACCTCGCTCCGGGTCAACCCGCCATCATGTATCGGATCAGCCAAACCAAAGCTCCATATCCCTGCGGTGAGTATCCGCCGCCCGCTCCCATCTCGTATTGAGCGATATCAAGGTTCACCCCGTCGTGCCGCGCTAGACTGCGCGCGGAACGTCAGGAAACCGGAGGATCGCACATGTCCAAGAGCAACGAAACGACCGGCCCGTCCAAGGCCGAGACACCGATGGACGCCGTCACCCAGTTGCAGGAGGCGGGGTTTACCAATCTCATGGGCATGAGCACCGCCTGGCTCGAAGCCATCGGTGAAATGCAGGCCGAGGTTGCCAGCTTTGTCGCCGAGCGCATCAAGCAGGACGTGAAGACACAGCACGAGATGCTGAATTGCAAGAACATGGCCGATCTGCAGCACATTCAGGCGCAATTCATCCAGAAGGCGATGGACCAGTACCAGGCCGAAACCGGCAAGCTGGTCGAAATGAGCACCAAGGCCTTCCAGGGCAAGACGGACAAATAGCGCACGCTGCTCCGGTCAGCCGAAGACATAGGTTCCCGGCGCAGAGCCGAGGCTCTTTCTCGGTCGCACCGGCACTGCTACCGGCGCGCCGCTTTGCGCCGCAAGCCACTTGGCCCAATGCGGCCACCACGATCCGTCCTGCGGTTTCGTCCGCTCGAACCATTTCTGCGCGGTCACATGGCGTTGCGCCTCTGTCTTGTGGCCCGTGCGGAAATGCCAGTCGCCGCGTCCCGGCTCTGACAGGATACCGGTATTGTGCCCGCCGTTCGTCAGGGTGAAGGTCACATCCGTATCCGTGAGCAATCCAAGCCGAAAGACAGATTTCCAGGGTGACACATGGTCCGTCTCGGTCCCCACTGAATAGATCGGGCAGCGGATGTCCGTCAGCGCGACCGAGGCCCCGTCGACCTCAAAGCGACCCTTGGCCAGATCGTTGCCCAGAAACAGGCTGCGCAGGTATTCCGAATGCATCCGCGCGGGCATATGGGTCGCATCGGCATTCCATGCCATCAGCGGATTGTCCTGCGTCCGCTCGCCCAGCAGGTAGTGCCGGATCACCCGGCTCCAGATCAGGTCGTTCGACCGCAACAACCGGAACGCCCCCGCCATCTGGTCCGCCTCCAGATAGCCGCGCGTCTGCATCATGTCCTCAAGGAAACTCACCTGGCTTTCGTTGATGAACAGCCCCAATTCCCCCGGTTCCGAGAAGTCCACCTGCGAGGCCAGCAGGCTCATTGTCGCCAGCCGCGCGTCCTCGTCCCGCGCCATGGCGGCGGCGGCAATTGCCAACAGAGTGCCACCAAGGCAATAGCCAACTGCATGCAGCCGGTCGCCTTTGCCCGGCGCGATGTGATCCACCGCCGCGCGCACGCCCAGATCGACGTAGTCCTGCATTGACAGCTCGGCGTCTTCCTCGCCCGGATTTTTCCACGACAGGATGTAGACCTCGAACCCCTGATCGCGCAGGTAGGCCACCAGCGACCGCTCCTCGGTGAGATCGAGGATGTAGAACTTCATGATCCACGCAGGCACGATCAGGATCGGTTCGGGCCGCACTCTCTCGGTGGTCGGGCGATACCGGATCAGCTCCACCAGCCTGTTGCGCATGACCACGTCGCCGGGTGTCGTGGCAAGGTCCTCGCCCACCTTGTAATGTCCCGACTGGCGCGGCTGGCGTGACAGCAGCCGGTTGAAATCCTCGATCCAGTAACGCGCGCCCCGGATCAGGTTCTCGCCCCGCTCGGCGCGGGTGCGGGCCATCACCTGCGGATTGGTCAGCGCGAAATTCGCGGGCGACAGCATGTCGAGCCATTGGCGCGCCGCGAAATGCACGATGTTCTCGTGCTTCGGATCGACCCCGCGCAGCCCCGTCGTCGCCGCGTCCCACCAGCGCTGGGCACCCAGAAATCCCTGCGCCATCACGTTGTAGGGAAACCCGGCCCAAGCCGGATCGGCAAAGCGCGGGTCCTCTGCCGGGTCGATCTCGCTCAGGTTTTCCACCGCCAGCCCCGCCAGCTCCGACTGCTTGTCGGGCGAAGCCAGAAGGTGAATGTACCAGTCCACATAAGCCGTAATCAGCGCCGCCGGCGACAGCCCGCCGGTGAACTCCCCCAGCATCGCGTGCCATCCCGCATCGGTCCGCGTCTCTGGCCGCTCCGCCCGGCTCACAGTGCCGACCTCTGGACAAGCGCAACGCCCGTCGCAATCGTGTCGCTGGGGTGGGTGACGACATGCTCGCCCACGCGCAGCCCATCCAGCACTTCGGTCATCTGACCATTCCGTCGCCCGAGCGAGACGCCGCGCTTCTCGGCCACGCCGTCGACCTCGACAAAGACCGCCCAGCCCGTGCCGTCCCGAAACACTGCGCTCAGGGGCACCTGCACCGCGTCCTCCGCGCGCCACTCCACGATGCGCAGGAACACCGAGAAACCGTCGCCGAGGTTCGTCCGCGCCTCCGGCGGGCTGGTCAGCGTGAAATAGGCGTCCACCCGCTGTTCCTCGATTCCCAGCGCAGAAACCTTCGTGCGCGCTTTCGGGTCGATACGGTCGAGACGTGCCTCAAGCGTCTGATCGCCCCCCCAGCGGTCCACGTAGGCCAGAGAACCGGGTCCAAGTCGCACCGCGTCGTTCGACAGGATGTCGGCAACAAGCTCAAGATCGTCAGGATCGCCGATGCTGACCAGTGGCGAGCCGATGGTCACGGGCCGCTGGCTCATCGCCTCGACCGACAGGATCACGCCGTCGGCGGGGGCGGTCAGTTCGACGCAGCACATCTCCCCCTGCCGGTCGGTCTCCTGCGGATCAAGGAGGCTCGCCCGCGCGCGCTCGACCACGCCGTCGGCCATCTCGATCCGCGCCTGGGCCGCCTCGACCGCCGCCTCGGCAGCGGCGAGCCGCTGGGTGTCGTCCTCCAGCCGCGTGATCGAGGCCACGCTGCGCGCGACCAGCTGCTGTGTCCGCTCGAACTGCGAGCGGGCAAAGCTCTCGGTCTCCTGCGCCTGCCGCAGATCCGCCTGCGCCACGTGCCGCGCCGCCAGCGCCTCCTGCAGCGCCGCCTCCGCCTGCAGCCGCATCCGGGCATCCAGCAGGCCCGAGGATGCAGGCTGCACAATCGCGACCACCGTTTCGTCCTTGACCACGGGATCACCCACCTCGACCGGCGACCGCAGCGCGGTGCCCGCAATGGGCGCGGCAACCTCGTAAAGGTCCTTCACCTGCGTCTTGCCATCGGCGTTGATGGTGATCTCCAGCGGCCCCCGCGTGACGACGGCGATATCGACCGGCACCGGGTCGGGGCGGAAACTGACGAATCCCAGCCCGCCCACAATGGCCACGCCAAGGGCCATCAACATCACCGTGCGTTTCGAATAGGCCATCGTTTCACTCCCTCGTCTTCATAACGGCCACCAGATCAAGCCGGTCCAACCGCCTGCGCACCACCATGGCCGAGGCAAAGGCCGCGGCCAGCACCACCAGGCTGCCGGTGGCAAAGGTGTGCGGTTTCAATACAAGCGGGATCGCGTAGAGATCGCTGGTAAAGGCATCCGTCATCGCCGCCGCGATCCAGCTGCCAAAGAGCCAGCCAAAGGGCTGCGCGACCAGCGCGATCAGCATGATTTCTCCAACCAGAATATAGGACACCTCCGCCCGGCCAAAGCCGAGGATGCGCAGGCTCGCCAGTTCGCGCGCGCGTTCCGACAGTTGAATGCGCGCGGCGTTATAGCTGACGCCTACGGTGATCAGCACCGCGATCACGATGTAGATCGTGTTCATCACCAGGATGTTCTCCTCGATCGTATCCTCAAAGGACCGCCGGTTCTCGGTCATCTCGATGAGGCCGGTCAGCTTCGGGATCTCCTTGATCTCGGCATGCAGTGCGTCGATCTGGCTTTCGTCGAGCGTCACATTCGCGATGGTCAGGCGCGGCGCCTGCCGGAAAAGCGCGTTCAGGTAATCGTAATCGACATAGGCCCCCAGTCCCAGGTACTGCTCAACCACTCCGGTGACACGCAGATCATGGGTCTCCCGCTTGCCGGTCAGGAACTCCACCTCGACCGTACCGCCCTCGGTCAGGTCCAGCTGATCGGCCAGCCGCGTCGACAGCAAAAGCCCACCGGGCGGCGGCATCACGGGCTGCCCATTGGTGTCGAGCACGCGGGCAAGGTCGCTGCCGGGCCGCCGCGCATCGACCGAAATGCGCTTTTCAAGGTGCCCGTTGCGCAGCATGGCGACGTGGAATTGCTGGCTCTCTGCCTGCAAAACCCCCGGCAGGCGGCGGATATCTTCCAGCGCCGTCTCAGGCACTTCCTCGGCAAAGACCAGCATCGCGTCCTGCCGGTTGGTCTGGTAGAAGGCAAGATCGACGATCTCGTCCAATGCGTCGTTGATGAAGATCGACGCAATGACAGAGGCCACCGCCAGCGCCAGCCCGAGCGAGGTCAGCAGGCTGCGCAGCGGCCAGCGCAAAAGGCTGCGCAGGATCATCGTCGTGCTCTGCCGCAGTTGCACCCGCGCCATCGCCCGGTCGATGAACGTCCGCTTGAAATTCGGCGGGGCAGGGGGCTGCATCGCCACCGCCGGGGCCAGCCGCGCCGCCCGCAGCGCCGCCTGCGAGGCCCCGATGCTGGTGGTCGCCAGCCCCGCCAGCCCAGCCGCGGCATAGACCCAGTAGGACACCTGGAAGATCACGTAGGGAAAGTCGAAGAAACGCGCGTATTGCCAGGCCATCGTCCTCGCCAAAACCGTACCCGCGCCCCAACCGATGATCACCCCGACTACCGCGACCAGCCCCGCCAGCATCAGGTAATGCAGGCAGATTTCCACGTCCGAATAGCCGATGGCCTTCAACAGCCCGATCTCGCTGCGTTCCAGCGCGATGATCCGGCTCATCACCATGCTGACCAGAAAGGCCGAGATCGCAAAGAAGATGGGCGGCAGGATCATCGCCATGCCTCTCAGCTGCTTCAGCTCGGCATCGAGAAACGCGTCCGAGACCTGCTCGCTCCGGTCATAGGCCCCAAGGCCGCCGTAAAGTTCCAGCAGATCGTCCAGCGCGTCGATCACAGGTTCGGGCTGTGCGCCCGTCGCCAGCGCCAGAGACACCTCGTTGAAGGCCCCCGTCATGTCAAAGGCCGCCGCCGCCGCGCGTTCCGTCATCCACAGGATGCCAAAGGATTCGTTGTCCGGCATCATGGCACCGGGACCGATGGTATAGACGAACTCGGGCGACAGCGCGGTGCCGACGATGGTTAGTTCGCGCTTCTGCCCGCGCAGGTTTGCGCTGAAGCTGTCTCCCGGCACAAAACCGTTTTCTTCGGCAAAAGGCGCGTTGACGACGATCTCATCGACCGCCCCCGGACCGGGAAACCGCCCGCTCACCAAAAGCGGCACGTTCAGGACCGGCATGCCACCCTCCGGCAGGGACAGGATTTGCCCCACTGCCGTCCGGATCCGTCCGGGAATATCGAGGATCGCCTCACCCCTGATCCGCGCCTCCGCGCTCAGCACGCCTTCAATCTGTTCGATCTCGGCCATCAGCGACAGCGGCGCGCGGTTGGCCGAGGCAAAGACATCGGCAAAGCGGTTTCGCTCGTAATAGGCCGCGCGGGTTACGGACATCGCGTCGTACATGCCAATGGCCGTCAGCAGGATCGACACGCCACAGGCCAGCACCATGGCAATCGCCAGCGCCTGCAGCCAAAGCCGCTTGAAGTCTCGCAGGAGTTTGCGGTCAATCGCCTGCATCGTCCCTCACCACGCGATTTCCGAAGGGGCGATGCGGTTATCGTTCACCTTCACTTCGCTGATCTTGCCATCCTGGAAAAAGATCACCCGATGCGCCATCCGCTGAATGGATGCGTTATGGGTGATCACCACCGTCGTCGTGCCGAAGCGTTCGTTGATGTCGCGCAGGACCTCCAGCACCTGCACCCCTGTCGTGCTGTCAAGCGCGCCCGTCGGCTCGTCACACAGCAATATCTGCGGCCGTTTCGCAATCGCCCGCGCGATCGCCACCCGCTGCTGCTCGCCCCCCGACATCTCGGAAGGGAAGTGATCCATCCGCTTGCCCAGCCCCACAAGGCCCAGCGCCTCTTCCGCTGGCATCGGATCGGGCGAGACGTCCGTGACAAGCTGCACGTTCTCCCGCGCGGTCAGGCTGGGGACAAGGTTGTAGAACTGAAAGACGAACCCCACGTGATCGCGCCGATACCGCGTCAGCCCCCGGTTCGACATGTTCGTCAATTCCGTATCGCCGAACCACACGCGCCCCTCCGTCGCGTGATCGAGTCCGCCGAGAATGTTCAGCAGCGTCGATTTCCCGCTGCCCGAAGGACCCAGAAGAACCGTCAGCTCTCCCTTGTAAAGCTCAAGGTCCACCCCGGCGAGCGCATAGACCTTCACCTCCCCGGTGTCATAGACCTTGGTGATTCCCTCGGTTCTGAAGATAACCTCGCCCATACGCGCGCACTCCCGTTCGGCGCAACTCTAGGCAATGCTGCAGGCGCGGCATTGATCGACCTCAATTCCGGCACATTCCCGCTCCCGCGCGCGCCATGGGGTCTTCAGCCTGTCGCGCTGTCCTCAGCCTCATCCGCATGCAGCCAGCGCAGCACCGAGGCCTGCTTGTTGCGCATGTGATCCGCCAGCACCGTACCCAGCCGCTTTGCGTCCCGCGCTTCGAGATGGGCTATGATCTGCTCATGCTCGCGCACCGCCTCGGCCCAGCGATCCTCTGACATGTTCGCGGCATAACGCGCCCGCTGCATCCGCGCCGACAGCGCCTCGGAGGACTTCGTCAGCGTATCGTTCCGCGCGGCCAGCAGGATCGCGTGATGGATTTGCTGGTTGATCTTGAAGTAAAGCGCCAGGTCCCGGTCCGCATAACTCTTCATCATCCGGTCATGCAGCTTGCGCACAGCCCGGATTTCCCCGTCCGTGATATGCGCACAGGCAAGCTCCCCCGACAGCGCCTCAAGCACCGTCAGCACCGGAAACACCTCGTTCACCTCATCCACCGTCACGGACGTGACCCAGGCCCCCCGGTTCGGCTCCAACCGCACCAGCCCCTCGGCGGCCAGCACCTTCAGCGCCTCCCGCATCGGCGTGCGCGATACGTTGAACTGCTCGCACAGCGCCTTTTCCGGCACCTTCGACCCCGGCACCAGCTCGCTTTCCACGATCAGCGGGCGCACGCGCTCCACGATCTCAAGGTGCAGCGAGCGTCGCTCGATCATGGCCGATTCCGGTGATCCCAACATGACGCTCTACTCCAAAGCCATTTCCAAAAGCCGCGCCACATGGATCGGCGCGCGGGGCGTATTCTCTTCGATCTGGTGACGGCACGAGGTGCCATCCGCCACGATGATCGTATCAGCATCCGCCGCCCGCGCGGCGGGCAGCACGCCCATCTCTCCCATCTTCAGCGAAATCTCGTGGGTGTCCACGCCATAGCCAAAGGCCCCCGCCATTCCGCAACAGGAGCTTTCGATCTTCTCGATCTTTGTGTCGGACAGCATCGCCAGCGTCTGTTCCACCGCCGACATCACCTGCATCGCCTTCTGGTGGCAATGCCCGTGCAAAAGAACCTTGGGCGCAGGCGATTTCAGCTTCAGCTTGAAGGCCGGGTTGTCCTTTTGCCGCGCGATGTACTCCTCGAACATCAGCGCATGCTCCGCGACCTTGGCCGTCGCAGCCCCCGGCAAGAGCGCCGGGATCTCGTCGCGCAGCGTCAGCAGGCAACTCGGCTCCAGCCCGATGATCGGGATGCCCTTCTCGGCGTAAGGCGTCAGCGCCTCGACCAGCCGTTCGGCTTCGGCCCGCGCCTCATCGACCAGCCCCGCCGACAGGAAGGTCCGCCCGCAACACAGCGGCCGCACCCCTCGCAAAGGCTTAACCACCTCTACCGACACGCCCGCCGCCTGCAACACCCGCACCGCCGCGCGCAGGTTCTCCGGCTCGAAATACCGGTTGAAACTGTCGGCAAAAAGCACCGCCCGCACGTCGCCCCTGGCCTTCACCTCGTCATCGCGGAAGGGTCGCGCATGCCAGCGGGGCAGGGCGCGTTTGGCGGTGAATCCCGTGGGCCGCTCCATCAGTCGGGCCAGCAGCGGCACCCGGTTGCGCAGGTTCATCAGGAACGGCACCTTCGACGCCCAGACCGCATAGCGCGGCAGGTAGCCCACCAGCCGGTCATGCACGCTGATCCCGTGCTTTTTCGCCCGCGCCGCCTGCACCTCGATCTTCATCCGCGCCATGTCGACGCCGGTGGGGCACTCGTGCTTGCAGCCCTTGCACGAGACACAGAGCTTCATCGTCTCCGCCATCTCGTCCGAGGTAAAGGCATCCGGCCCCAACTGCCCCGAGATCGCAAGCCGCAACGTATTCGCCCGCCCCCGCGTCAGGTCCTGTTCCCGGCGCGTCACCCGGAACGAAGGGCACATGACCCCGCCCTTCAGCTTGCGGCAGGCCCCATTGTTGTTGCACATCTCCACGGCACCCTGGAACCCGCCTGCACTGCCGGGAAAGGCGGACCAGTCAAGCGCGGTCTCGAAGTCCTTGACGCCATACGTGGGCGTATAGCGAAACAGGCTCCGGTCATCCATCTTCGGCGGATTTGTGATCTTGCCGGGATTGAAGAGCCCATCCGGGTCCAGCCGCCGCTTTACCTCTTCAAAGTTGGCGACCATCCGCGGCCCGAACATCTTTTCGTGAAACTCCGACCGCACGATCCCGTCGCCGTGTTCGCCCGAATGCGATCCCTTGTAGCGGGCAACCAGATCGAAACACTGCTCCGCGATCTCGCGCATCGTCCTGACGTCCTGATCCAGCTTGAGGTTCAGCACCGGACGCACGTGCAGACACCCGACCGAGGCATGCGCGTACCACGTCCCCTTGGTCCCGTGCCGCTCGAATATCTCGGTCAGCCCGGCGGTGTATTCCGCCAGATCGGGCAGCTCCACCGCGCAGTCCTCGACAAAGGAGACAGGTTTCCCCTCGTCCTTCATCGACATCATGATGTTCAGCCCCGACTTGCGCAGCTCCGCAATCCGGCCCTGCAGCCCCGCATCCGTGACCGGCGTCACACCGCCCCATTTCTTGCCGGTGCCCTTCCACGAGAACCCCAGATCGCCCATCATTTCTTCAAGCCGACGCAGCTTCGCGGCATTCGCGGCCGCATCCCCTTCGATGAACTCCACCAGCAGCAGCGCCTCCGGCGCCCCCGTGACGAATTCCTCCACCGTCTTGCGGAACTGCGGGATGTCGCGCGCCAGCGCGATCATCGTGTCGTCGACCAGTTCCACCCCCTGCGGCTTCAGCTTGACCAGATGCTGGGCCGCATCCATCGCCTGGTAGAACGTCGGGAAATGGCAAACCCCCAGCGCCTTGCCGGAAATGAGCGGCCAGAGCTTCAGCTCGATCGCCGTGGAATAGGCCAGCGTCCCTTCGGAACCCACCAGCAGATGCGCGAGGTTCTGCGGTGCCACCCCGGGCACCAGCGCGTCGATGTTGTACCCGCCCACGCGGCGCATCACGTTCGGGAACCGCGCGGCGATCTCGTCCGCCTCGCGCGCGCCAAGGCGCAACAGGTCGTCCTGCAAGCCCGCATAGGCCGCGTTCTGGTCGTTCCGCCCGACGCCGAAGTGATGCTTGCTGCCATCGGCCAGGATCGCTTCGATGCTCAGCACGTTATCCCGCATCATCCCGAAGTGGATCGACTTGCCACCGCAGGAATTGTTGCCCGTCATCCCCCCGATGGTCGCCCGCGAGGCGGTCGAGACATCGACGGGGAACCACAGCCCGTGCGGTGCCAGCGCGCGGTTCAACTCGTCCAGAACGATGCCCGGACGCACCACGCAGCGCATATTCTCGACGTCCAGTTCAAGAATATCGTTGAAGTACTGGGTGTTATCCAGCACCAGCGCCTCGTTCACCGTCTGCCCGCATTGCGAGGTGCCACCCCCGCGCGGCAGGATCGGGATGCGCTGCTCGCGCGCGATGTCGATCGCAGCAAGGATATCATCTTCGGACTTGGGGCAGAGCACGCCCAAGGGCATCATCTGGTAGAAAGAGGCATCCGTCGCATAGCGCCCGCGCGAAAACGCGTCGAGCATCACGTCACCTTCCACCCGCGCGGACAGCCGCTCTGCAAGATCCAGCAAAGTTCCTCCCAGTCCCCCTTGGCCGGGGGTCAGATACCTGTTGACTCAATTATGAATTCAAAATTTATTATGCACAACTGGAAATGCCCGAACCCAACCGCCAGTCAAAAGGCGGCAGTGTCGGCTCCAAGGGGAGGAAGACCATCCATGCGCCGTGCCGGCCGTCACTTCTTGCAGATACCGGGACCCAGTGCCGTCCCCGAACGCATCCTTCACGCGATCTCGCGCCAGACCATCGACCATCGCGGCCCGGAGTTCGCCAAGGTGGGCCAGCGCGCGCTGAGCGGCATCAAGACCATCTTCAAGACCGAACAGCCGGTCATCATCTACCCGTCCTCCGGCACCGGCGGATGGGAGGCGGCGCTGGTGAACACGCTCTCGCCCGGCGACCGCGTGCTGATGTTCGAGACGGGGCATTTCGCGACGCTCTGGAAAAAGATCGCCGACAAGCTGGGGCTCAAGCCCGAGTTCATCGAAGGCGACTGGCGCGGCGGGGCCGATCCTGACGCCATCGAGGCGCATCTCGCCGCCGACAAGGGGCACGAGATCAAGGCGGTCTGCGTTGTCCATAACGAAACCTCCACCGGCTCCGTCTCGCCCATCGCGGCCATTCGCAAGGCCATCGACGCGGCGGGCCACCCGGCGCTCTTCATGGTCGACACGATCTCGGGCCTTGCCTCGCTCGACTATCGCCACGACGAATGGGGCGTCGATGTCACCGTCTCCGGCTCGCAAAAGGGCCTGATGCTGCCGCCGGGCCTGTCCTTCAACGCGATCAGTGAAAAGGCGCTGGCCGCGCACAAGTCGGCGACACTCCAGCGCTCCTACTGGGACTGGGCCGAGATGCTGGGGCCGAACAAGACCGGCTATTTCCCCTATACCCCCGGCACCAATCTGCTTTACGGCCTGAACGAGGCCATCGACATGCTGCACGAGGAAGGGCTCGACAACGTCTTTGCCCGCCACGCCCGTCACGGCAAGGCGGCGCGCGCCGCCGTCCGTGCCTGGGGTCTCGAGGTGCTTTGCGCCACGCAGGGACAGGAAAGCGGCGTGTTGACCGCCGTCCTCATGCCCGAGGGCCACAGCGCGGACCAGTTCCGTGCCACGACGCTGGAACATTTCGACATTTCGCTCGGCAACGGGCTCTCCAAGGTCGCCGACCGCGTCTTTCGCATCGGGCATCTTGGCGATTTCAACGATCTGATGCTGATCGCGACGCTTGCAGGCGTGGAGATGGGTCTGACAAAGGCCGGTGTTCCACACAATGCTGGCGGTGTCGCGGCAGCGATGGAGGTGCTCGACACGACGCAGGCGATGCATATCGCAGCAGAATAACCAAGGCCGAAACGGCCAGTCTTTTAACGGGAGGAACTACCAATGAAACTATTCGCGAAACTGATCGCGGCCACGGCCGCCATCGGCATGGCCGGAACCGCCTATGCGGCGGACATGACCCTGAAATTCGGTCACGTCGGCAACCCCGGCTCGCTCTTCGAGGCGAGCGTGAACAACTTTGCCGAATGCGTGAACACGTCCATGGACGGCAAGGTCGAGGTTCAGACCTTCGGCTCGTCCCAGCTGGGCAAGGACAAGGAGCTTCTGCAAAAGCTCAAGCTTGGCCAGGTGGATTTCGCGCTGCCGTCCTCGGTGATGTCCTCGGTCAGCGACATCTTCGGCATTTTCGAGATGCCCTACATCATCCGTGACCGCGACCACATGCGCCGCGTGCAGGATGCCATGATGGACAAGTTCCAGTCGGCCGCCGAGGCCGAAGGTTATCACATCGTCGGTCTGGCCGAGAACGGCTTCCGCCACATCACCAACAACGTGCGCCCGATCAACGTGCCTGCGGACCTCGACGGTATCAAGCTGCGCACGCCCAACGGTGTCTGGCGCGTCAAGATGTTCCAGGAATACGGCGCGAACCCCACGCCCATGGCCTTTTCGGACGTGTTCACAGCACTTCAGACCGGCGTGATGGACGGGCAGGAAAACCCCTATGCCCAGATCGCCTCGGCCAAGTTCCAGGAAGTGCAGAAGTACCTGTCGATCACCGGCCACGTCTACACGCCGGCCTACATCCTTGCCTCGCAAAAGCATTTCTCGGCCCTGCCCGAGGACGTTCAGGCGGGCCTGCGGGAGTGTGCCGCCAAGCAGCAGGATTTCACCTACGAGGAAGCCGCGCGGCTCGAAACCGAGCTGCTTGACGTGATCAAGGCCGCAGGCGTCGAGGTGAACGAGGCCGACAAGGATGCCTTCGTCGAAGCCTCCAAGCCGATCTACGAGGCCTTCGCCGCCGAAGTGGAAGGCGGTCAGGAAATGATCGACGCCGTTCTGGGTCTCGCCAGCGGCAGCTGATCCCGGCCCTGGGCGGCGGCCCTGCCGCCGCCCGCCTTTCCCGCAGACATGCCAACCTGCCGTGGTCGCCTCAGATCGCGGCAGCCCCATTCCTCAACCCTGACAGGCCCCCCATGGAGCAGTTCATTACAGGCGTCCTGCCGCGCATCGTCGCCTTTCTCAGCGCCGTGTTGCAGTGGATCACGATCCTTCTGATGGTGATCCTCACCGCCGTCGTCACCGTCGCGGTGATCGCCCGCCTCGCGGGGCAAAGTTTTTCCTGGTACGACGAGGTCGCCGCGATCCTGCTCGCGTGGATCACCTACTACGGCTCGGCGCTTGCCGCACTCCACCGTCGCCACATCGGTTTCGACACGGTGCTGCTGGCCATGCCCCCGAAACTGCGCCTCGCCGCGCTGCTGGTGGGCGAGGCGATTGTTCTGCTGTTTTTCTTCCTCATGGCCCGCGCCGGTTTCCAGGTGCTCGAGGTGCTTGAGGGCGACAACCTGATCTCCCTTACCTGGGTGCCAGTGCAGTTCACCCAATCCGTCATACCCATCGGGGCGATCCTCTTCATGCTCTGCCAGGTCCTCAGCCTGCCGAACTACTGGCGTCTCACGGCCTCGGGCATCTCTCTCGAACATGCCGAGATCGAGGAAGAGGTCGAAACCGAGCTTGAAAAGAACAAGGACCGCGTCTGATGCTGATGGCTTCGATTTTCATCGCGATGCTGGTCATGATCTGCATCAACATTCCCATCGCCGTGGCCCTCGCCATGTGCGGCGTGCTGGGCCTTCTCCTGACCGAAGGTGCGGACAGCCTCGTGACCATCGCGCTCGATATGTACGACGGGTCGACCAAGTTCTCGCTGATTGCGATCCCCATGTTCGTGCTGGCCGGCGCCATCATGAACGCGGGCGGTGTGACCGACCGGCTGATCAACTTCGTCACCGCGATCATCGGCTTTATCCGGGGCGGCCTTGCCATGGTGAACATCGGCGTGTCGCTGTTTTTCGCCGAGATCTCGGGCTCTGCCGTGGCGGACGTGGCCGCCATGGGCTCAATCCTGATCCCGCAGATGAAGAAACGCGGCTATTCCAAGGAATTCTCCGCGGCCGTCACCTCGTCCTCGGCGTCGCTGGCAATCATCATCCCGCCCTCGATCCCGATGATCCTCTACGCGGCCTCGGCCAACACATCCGTTGAACAGCTTTTCGTCGCGGGCATTGTGCCGGGGCTCATTGGCGCGGGGGGCCTGATGCTGGTCGCCTATATCTTCGCCAAGCGCTACAACTTCCCGGTCGAGGAAGCCTTCAATATGCGCAACCTGCGCGAAACCTTCATCGACGCGCTGCCCGCTTTCACCCTGCCGGTGATCATCCTCGGCGGCATCTTCGGCGGCTACGTCACCGCGACCGAAGCGGCGGGCCTTGCCGTGCTGGCGGCCCTGCTGGTCTCGGCCTGGTACCGCAACCTCGACGTGGCGCACCTGCGCCGCGCGCTGCTTGACGGCGGCATCCAGACCGCTGTCGTGATGCTGCTGGTCGCCGCATCGGTGCTGATGGGCGGCTTCCTGACCCGCGCGCAGATTCCGCAGCAATTGGCCGAAAGCATCCTGTCGATCACCACGCAGCAGTGGATGATTCTCCTGATCCTGAACGTCTTCTTCCTGATCATCGGCTTTTTCCTGCACTCCGCCGCAGCGATCATCCTCGTGATCCCCATCGTGATCCCGCTGATCACCGCCG
Source organism: Sulfitobacter sediminis (assembly GCF_040811725.1). Taxonomy (NCBI): domain Bacteria; kingdom Pseudomonadati; phylum Pseudomonadota; class Alphaproteobacteria; order Rhodobacterales; family Roseobacteraceae; genus Sulfitobacter; species Sulfitobacter sediminis. Next base: position 15,985 of record NZ_JBFNXX010000018.1, on the reverse strand, counting down.
CTGGCATCGACCCCGTGCACTTCGGCCTTGTCGTCACCCTCAACCTCGCCATCGGGCAACAGACACCACCCGTGGCCTCGGTCCTGATCACCGCCTGTTCGGTGGCGCGCGCCAACATCTGGTCCGTGTCCAAGGTCAACATCTGGTTCGTGCTGGTGCTGCTGATCGTACTGATGCTCTGCACCTATGTGCCTGCCGTCCCCATGTTCCTGGTGGAGTATTTCTACAGATGACCGACACTGCCCCCGAACTCCTGCAGGAAACGCGTGACGGCACGCTCTGGCTGACCTTCAACCGCCCCGCCGCGCGTAACGCCCTGACCTTTGGCATGTACAAGGAACTGGCCGAGACCTGCCGCACCGTCCCCACGGACGGCAGCATCAAGGCCATCGTGATCTCGGGGGCAGGGGGCAAGGCCTTTGCCGCAGGCACCGACATGAGCCAGTTCCGCGCCTTCGAGACACCGCAGGATGCGCTTGATTACGAGGCGCAGATCGAGGCGGTGCTGGGGGCGGTCGAATGCTGCCCGCTGCCCACCATCGCCGCGATCAACGGGGCCTGCACAGGCGGCGGTGCCTCCATCGCCGCCGTCTGCGACCTGCGCATCGCCTCGCAAAGCCTCAAATTCGGCTTTCCCATCGCCCGCACCCTCGGCAACTGCCTCGCCGCTGGCAACCTCGCGCGCCTTTCCGGCCTCATCGGCCCCGGCCGCGTGCGCGAGCTGATCTTCACCGCCCGCCTCATGCTCGCCGACGAAGCGCTCTCCGTGGGCCTCGTCTCGGAACTGCTGCCGGACGAAGACGCGCTGATGACCCGCGCCGCCGACCTCGCCGCGACCGTCGGCCAGATGGCCCCGCTCACGTTGCGCGCCACCAAGGAAGCGATGCGCCGCAACCAGAAAGCCATATCTGTCGACGACGACGACCTCATCACGCTCTGCTACATGAGCGAGGATTTCCGCAACGGCATGGAGGCGTTCCTGTCCAAGCAGAAACCCCAGTGGAAGGGCAAATAGCCATGTCCGGCCCCCTCGCAGGCGTCAAGGTCATTGAACTGGCGCATATCATGGCGGGCCCCGTCTGCGGCATGATGCTGGCCGACATGGGTGCGGACGTCATCAAGGTGGAAAAGCCCACCGGCGACGACACCCGCCGCATGGTCCCGCCTCAGATCAATGGCGAGGCGGCGGCCTACATGATGATGAACCGCAACAAGCGCGGCATCGCCCTCAACCTCAAGGACCCCGCCGCACTTGAGGTGCTGCGCAAGCTGCTGGCCGAGGCCGACGTGGTGGTCGAGAACTACCGCAAGGGCACGATGGAACGCCTCGGCCTCGGCTTCGATGACCTGCTCAAGATCAACCCCAGACTGATCTACTGCGAAATCTCCGGCTTTGGCCGGACCGGCCCCTACGCCGAACGCGGCGGCTTTGACCTCATCGCCCAGGGCATGTCGGGCCTCATGTCCATCACCGGCGAAGGCCCGGGCCGCCCGCCGGTCAAGGTCGCCGCCCCCATCTCGGACATCAACGCGGGCATCCTAGCGGCCATGGGTATCTCGGCGGCCTACAGCAATGTGCTGAAAACCGCGCAGGGCCAGAAGGTCGATACATCGCTCTTCGAGGCCGCCATCGTCCAGACCTACTGGCAATCCGCCTTCGCCTTCGCCACCGGCGACACGCCGCAGCCCCTGGGTTCCGCTCACCCGCTTAACGCCCCCTACCAGTGTTTCGCCACCGCCGACGGCTGGATCAACGTCGGCGCCGCGAACCAGACCAACTGGCTGCGCTTCCTGACGGCGATCCACGCCGAAGAGTTGAACGACGACCCCCGTTTCGCCTCCAACGCCGACCGCATGGCAAACCTGCCTGACCTCGTCCCGATCCTCGAAAAGGTGCTGAAGACCGACACGACCGACAACTGGCTGTCCCGCATGGAAGACGCCAAGGTCCCCGCTGGCCCGGTGCTGACGATCCCCGAAATGCACCGCGACCCACAGGCGCTGGCCCGCGAGATGATCGTCGAGGTCGACCACCCCACCGCAGGCCCGGTCAAGGCCATCGGCCACCCGGTAAAATACTCCGCCACCCCCGCCAGGGTGACGCGCGCGGCGCCGCAGCTGGGCCAGCACACCCGCGACATCCTGCGCGAGGCAGGCTATGCCGATCAGCAGATCGAGACGCTCATCCAGAACGGCGCCGCCATCGCAGCCCCGTAAGGCAGATCACCCATACCCTAGCCGCACGTTCACCGGCGCGATGATCTCGTCGACCTGTCGCGCCACCTCCGGATCAAGGTCGTCCCAGCGCCCTTTCTGCACGCGCGGCATATGCGCCACCCGTTCGATCCAGTCGACGTGATCCTCGCCCGGCAGCATGAATGCCATCAGATCGCCAAGCGTTCCGCGCGGATCATCGACCATATCCTCGTATCTCAGGACATGCAGCCGCTCCGGCGGCAAGCTCTCCATGGCCTGCAACGCCAGGTCGGCCGACCCGGCCCAGAACCGCGCGTAGATATGTGCCTGCCGCCCGTGGTCCAGCCGGTCCGGCAGACTGTAAGGCCGCGCGCGGCCATGCTGGCCCGTCACGACACGCTCCGCATCCGCAAAGCGCAGCATCAGCGCCCGCGCGACATTGCGGTGTTTGAAGAATATCCGCCGTCGCACAGGCCTATCCGGATGTTCCAGCCTGCCGGTCAGCCAGTCGAACCGCACGATCGGATCAAAGAACCGCATCCCCATCATCGACAGCAGCACCTCTCGCCCGTTCCGCACAAGATGTACAAAGCGTGCATCGGGATAGGCGCTGATCATGTCTGGCGCGTACCAATAGCTCAGCCCAGAGCGCTCCACCCAGAGACGCCTGTGAAAATGCCCGCGCAGAAAGGAAAAGAGCCGTGCGGCATGGGCACTGACCCGGGCAAGGCCCCAGCGCGGCACCTCGTCCGCCAGCAGATCGAACAGGCTGTCCGGATCGTCGGTCAGCGCGGGCAGGGTCATGGTCAGAAGCGGCGGACACTCCTCCAGCCGGTACCGTCCGCGCGCTTCATCATAGATGATTTCCGACGGCATCGCCTCCGCCGCCCGCGCCTTGGCGACAAAATTCCCGAACCAGGTCGGCGAGACCGACAGCAGCTCCCAAAACCGCGCACCGCTTACCACGGGATCGCCGAACCCCTGCATCAGGAACGAGGTCCAGAATTCCGAAACGGAACAGAGCGCATCGTTCTGTTGCAACATCCGCGTCAGCAGCGTCGACCCCGACCGCCCGGCAGAAAGAACGAACACCTCCGACAAAAGATTCCCCCGTACCTTGGTTCCCGTTGCGCAATGCGTAGCATATCGCCCACCGCTTCCCGCGCAGAATGCGCACGCCGGTTCCGGAAAATCCACCAAAAGCGGCCTGTCCCCGACGCGGCGACGAAAGCTTTCGGTCCCGTCCGGTCCGGCGGCCGAGATCAAATGGGCATCAAGGTGAAAGCCTGGTTGGAGAATCAGGGATTCCTCCAAGGCGGCGCGATTTCTTGAGAGGGCGAGGGGAAGCAAATGGTGCTGCTGGAGAGAATTGAACTCTCGACCTCTCCCTTACCAAGGGAGTGCTCTACCTCTGAGCTACAGCAGCGCCGATGAGCGCGGTCATTAGCGGCAAACCAAAATCACTGCAACCCCAATCTGGACCCTTCCGCAACCCTGCGCTAGACAGGCGCCATGGCAAAGGGCGGCGGGGCTTCGACACCCAAATCTCAGGCGGAACTGCGCGAGGAACGGCTTAAGGCCGCGCTCAAGGCCAACATGGCCCGGCGCAAGGCACAGGCCCGCGCGAGGGCAGCCGAAAGCAAGACCACAAAGGCCAGCGAAGGCCCGACCGAGGAAAGCAGGTAGAATGGATTCGATTCTGGTCAGGGGCGGCAAGACGCTCCACGGCGAAATCCCGATCGCGGGGGCCAAGAACGCCTGCCTCACGCTGATGCCCGCCACGCTCCTGAGCGAGGAACCGCTGACGCTGACCGGCGCACCGCGCCTCTCGGACATCCGCACCATGACCCAGCTGCTGCAATCGCTGGGGGCCGAGGTCACATCGCTTCAGGACGGCAAGGTCCTCGCAATGGCCAGCCACGGGCCGATCAGCACCCGGGCGGATTACGACATCGTGCGCAAGATGCGCGCTTCCAACCTCGTTCTCGGGCCGCTCCTCGCGCGCGAGGGCCACGCCGAGGTTTCGCTGCCCGGCGGCTGCGCCATCGGCGCGCGGCCCATGGACATCCATACCGACGGGCTCGCCAAGATGGGCGCCGAGATCGAGCTCAGGGACGGCTACCTTCATGCCAGAGCGCAGGGTGGTAAGCTGAAAGGCGCGGTCATCGATTTCCCCTTCGCCTCCGTGGGGGCCACCGAGAACATCATGATGGCTTCCACGCTTGCGAAAGGCACCACCGTCATCAACAACGCCGCCCGCGAACCAGAGATCGTCGATCTCGCCACCTGCCTGCGCGCCATGGGGGCTGAGATCGAGGGCGACGGCACCTCCACCATCACCATAGAGGGCGTCGACAGCCTGCACGGGGCCACACACCGCGTCGTCACCGACCGGATCGAACTCGGCACCTATATGCTCGCCCCCGCCATCTGCGGCGGCGAGGTGGAACTGCTGGGCGGCCGCATCGACCTTGTCTCCGCCTTCTGCGAAAAGCTGGATGCCGCGGGCGTCAGCGTCGCGGAAACCGACCGTGGTCTCAAGGTCACGCGCAAGAACGGCCGCATCCGCGCCGTGAACGTGACGACCGAACCCTTCCCCGGGTTCCCCACCGACCTGCAGGCGCAGATGATGGCGCTCCTCTGTACCGCCGATGGCACGTCGGTGCTGGAAGAGAGAATATTCGAGAACCGCTTCATGCACGCCCCCGAACTCATCCGCATGGGGGCCGACATCGACGTCCACGGCGGCACCGCCACCGTCACCGGGGTTAAGAAACTCAAGGGCGCGCCGGTGATGGCCACCGACCTGCGCGCCTCGGTCTCGCTCATCCTCGCCGGACTCGCGGCGGAGGGCGAAACCCGCGTCGCCCGCGTCTACCACCTCGACCGCGGCTACGAACACGTGGTGGCCAAGCTCTCCGGCGTCGGTGCCGATATCGAGCGGATCAAGGAGACATGACCGAGGACGCCCGCTTCGAGGACGGCCGCGAGGCCCCGCTGAACCTCGGCGCGCTCGATGCCGAGGACCTGCAGGTAATCTCCTCGCTCTGCCAGGACGCCGTCTTCCCGGCCTCCGAAATGCAATGGCAGCGCAAATCCCGCCGCTTCGCGATCCTCGTGAACCGCGTCCGCTGGGAGGACAGGGGCAAAGACCGCCACGCCCCGGAACGCGTTCGCTCCCTGCTGATTTTCGACACCGTGCAGGCCGTGGCCAGCCAGGGCGTGCCCAAGGGCGATCCCGACACGATCCTGTCGCTCCTCAGCCTCTCGTTCGAGGAAACCGACGCCCCCTCGGGCCACATCAACCTGACCCTTGCGGGCGACGGTGCCATACGCCTCAGCGTCGAGGCCATCGAGGTCTCGCTGCGCGACGTAACCAAACCCTACCGCGCACCCTCCGGCAAACGCCCCGACCACGGCGCATGATCCCATCCGCAGCGCCGGTATCGACCGCCTGACCGCCGCGTCACGGCTGCCCATTCCGCACTTTCCGCATCCCCCACTTTCTTGCCAGATCAATTCCCCGCCGGAGGCAGGAAAATCCGACCACGCCCCTACCCTTGAGACCCCGGTCAATCCCCGCTATCTGCCCTGCAACTCTTTCTGGCCAGATAAAGTCCCCGCCGGAGGCATTCATCTCTTTTGGAGCGACCCCGCAAATGCCCGTGACCCTCGACGCCACAGCCCCCGACTTCGAAACCCGCTTCGCTGCGCTGCTTTCTGCCAAGCGCGAGGACAGCCCCGATGTCGATGACACGGTTGCCGCGATCATTGCCGACGTGCGCAGACGTGGCGACGCGGCCCTTATCGAGCTCACCGCGAAATTCGACCGCGTCACGCTGACCCCCGCCACCCTGCGCATCACCACCGATGAGATCGCACAAGCGACCCGAGAGGTCTCTGCCGAAGAGCGCGCAGCGCTGGAGCAGGCGGCAGAGCGCATCCGCGCATACCACGCACGCCAGCTTCCCGAGGACGCCCAATGGACCGACGCGGCGGGCGCGACCCTCGGCTGGCGCTGGACCCCGGTTTCGGCGGCGGGCCTCTACGTCCCCGGCGGCCTCGCCAGCTACCCCTCCTCGGTCCTGATGAACGCGATCCCCGCCAAGGTGGCGGGCGTCGAACGGCTCGCCATGGTCGTGCCCACGCCCGACGGCGTCCTCAACCCGCTGGTGCTGCTCGCGGCGCATCTCTCCGGCGTCGACGAGGTCTACCGCATCGGCGGCGCGCAGGCCGTCGCGGCCCTCGCCTACGGCACCGAAACGATCCAACCCGTGGACAAGATCACCGGCCCCGGCAACGCCTTCGTCGCCGCCGCCAAACGCCGCGTCTTCGGCAAGGTCGGCATCGACATGATCGCAGGCCCTTCCGAAATTCTCGTCATCGCAGACGGCGACAACGACCCAGACTGGATCGCCCTCGACCTGCTCAGCCAGGCCGAGCACGACGAATCCGCCCAGTCGATCCTCATCACCACCGACCCCGCATTCGGGCAAGCGGTGTCAAAGGCCGTCGACAAACGCCTCGAAACCCTCGCCCGCCGCGCCATTGCCGGGGCCAGCTGGCGCGACTTCGGCGCGATCATCACCGTCCCCAACCTTGCCACCGCTGCCGAACTCTCCAACCGCATCGCGTCGGAGCACTTGGAACTCTGCGTCGCCGACCCCGAGGCGCTGAGCGCACAGATCACCCACGCTGGCGCTATCTTCCTTGGCCAATGGACGCCCGAGGCCATCGGCGACTATGTCGGCGGCCCCAACCACGTCCTGCCCACTGCCCGGTCCGCGCGTTTCTCCTCGGGCCTCTCGGTCCTCGACTTCATGAAACGCACCACGCTCGCCCGCATGACGCCCGAAGCGCTCCGCGCCATCGGCCCCGCCGCCGAAACCCTCGCCGCTTCCGAAAGCCTGGAGGCCCACGGCCTCAGCGTCACCGCGCGTCTCGACAAGCTCAACCGCTAGGACCGACCCATGTCCCCGGCAACGCTTCACCTTCTCTGTGGCAAGGTCGCCTCAGGCAAATCGACCTTGTCCGCGCGTCTCGCCAAAGCGCCCCGAACGGTCGTCATCGCAGAAGATGAATGGCTCGCCACCCTCTACGGCGAGGAGATGTCCACGCTCCGCGATTACGCCCGCTTCTCCGCCCTGCTCGAACAGGCGATGGCACCGCACATCCTGTCTCTCCTGCGCGCGGGCCTTTCCGTCGTCCTCGACTTCCAGGCCAACACGCCCACCCGCCGCGCATGGATGCGCGGCCTGATCGACGCCGCGGGTGTCGCGCACCGGCTCCATTATCTCGATGTGCCAGACACGGTCTGCAAGGCCCGCCTGCGCGCCCGCAACGCCGCAGGCACCCACGCCTTCGCCGTCTCCGAGGCAGAGTTCGACCAGATCGCCGATTATTTCGTCCCGCCCCGCGCCGACGAAGGGTTCACGATTGTCCGTTACGGTCCCGATGCCGCGGATCACGGCACCTGAGAGCGACCGGCGCGATGCGCCACGCGACGGACGCGGTGAAACATTTGCCATCCCCCGGGGCCTCGCGTATCCATGCGCCGTAGCTCAAGACCAGAAGGATGCGCCCATGTCCCGCATCACCCAGATCAACCTCGACGACGCTAACCTGCCGCCCCCTACGCCCGAGATCGAGCAGGAGCGCAAGGTGGCCATGTTCGACCTCCTCGAAGACAACACCTTCGTCATCCCCCAGCGCGACGACCGCCCGGTGCCTCCGGGTCCCTACCATCTGGGACTGTCGATCCGTGACAAACGCCTCGTCTTCGACGTGGAAACCGAAAATGCCGAAAAGGCGGCTGAATTCCACCTCTCCCTCGGCCCCTTCCGGCAGGTGGTCAAGGACTACTTCCAGATCTGCGAAAGCTACTTCGAGGCGGTCAAGAAACTGCCTCCCTCCCAGATCGAGACCATCGACATGGCCCGCCGCGGCATCCACAACGAGGGCTCCCGCGTGCTTCAGGAACGGCTCGAAGGCAAGGCCGAGATCGACATCGACACCGCCCGCCGTCTCTTTACCCTGATCTGCGTGCTGCACTTCGGCGGCTAAATGGGACAGGAGCTTCCCCAGTCCGTTCTCTTCTGCTGCGACCACAACGCGGTGCGCTCGCCCATGGCCGAGGGGATCATGAAGAAATTCTACGGCACCGGCACCTACGTCCAGTCCGTCGGCGTCAAGAACGACCTCGAGATCGACGGCTTTTCCATCGCCGTCTGCAAGGAAATGGACGTGGAATTGTCCCGCCACCGTTCCCGCTCCTTTGACGAAATGGAACAATGGGGCGACGACCTCAGCTCCTTCGACCTCGTCATCGCTCTCTCCCCCGCCTCCCAGCGCCGAGCGCTGGAACTCACCCGCTTTTTCCACCTCGAGGTGGAATACTGGCCCATCCTCGACCCCACCGGCCTCGGCGAGACGCGCGAGGCCAAGCTCACGCAATTCCGCGCTGCCCGCGACCAGATCGTGAGCCGCCTCATCGAACGCTTCGGCCCCCCGCTTGAGGAGCAGACCACGTGAAAGACCTCATCCAACGCTACTTCGACGCCTTCAACGCGCATAACACGGAAGATATGCTCGCCTGCCTCGCGCCGGACGTCGAACACCACGTGAACGAAGGCACCATCCGCGTCGGCCGCACGGCCTTCGCCGAATTCTGCGCCCACATGTCCCGCTGCTACGACGAGACGCTCACCGACATGGTGATCTTCGTGAACGAGGATGGAACCCGCGCCGCCGCCGAATACACCGTCAACGGCACCTACCTGGAAACCGACGGGACCCTGCCACCCGCCCACGGCCAGACCTACAAACTGCCCGCTGGCTCCTTCTTTTCCATCGCAGACGGCCAGATCACCCGCGTCACCACCTACTACAGCCTCTCCGGCTGGACCGCTCAGGTGTCCTGACGTACCACCCCCCGCTTCATCTTTCCCCTACAACTCATCCCCCGTCGCCAGCCGCGCACCCGCCCGATCATGAGCCTCGACATCCGCCCCCTGACCGGCACAGCCCTCGCAGACGCCCTCCCCAAGGTCGCCGCCCTGCGCATCGCCGTCTTCCGCGACTGGCCCTACCTCTACGACGGAGACCTCGCCTACGAGGAACGCTACCTCCAGTCCTACCGCGACAGCGACAGCGCCATCGTCGTCGGCGCGTATCACGGCGACCGTCTCGTCGGTGCCAGCACCGGCACCCCGCTCTCCGATCACGTGGACGACTTCGCCGCCCCCTTCGCAGGCACCGGCCTCGATCTCGATGACATCTTCTACTGCGCCGAAAGCGTGCTTCTGCCCGACTACCGGGGCCGGGGCGCGGGCCATGCCTTCTTCGACGCGCGCGAGGCCCACGCCCGCAGCCTCGGCTTCACCAAATGCGCCTTCTGCGCCGTGATCCGCCCGGGCGACCACCCCACCCGACCCGCAGGCTACCGCCCGCTCGACCCTTTCTGGCGCGCTCGCGGCTACGCCCTGCTCAAGGGCGTGATCGCTGAATTCAGATGGAAAGACATCGGGGAGGCGAAACAGACCGCCAAACCCCTGCAATTCTGGCTCCGCGACCTCTAGCCCGCACCACCGGAATTTTCAAAAATTCCGGCCCGATCTTTTCAAAAAGATCGCGCCCCGCTCACGACGCCGCGCACAATTGCTCCGCCCGCTCCCCGTAGGCCTTCCATGCCGTCCAGAACCGCTCGTTGCTGGCCGCATCCGACTGACGCACTTCCTGCAACTTGGCCGGATTGCGGAAATAGGAAGCCCCCCGCCGCTGGTAGGACGACGACAGCTCCATGTCCGCCACCGCCTGAATGCAGCCACACCTCGCCCTCGAGGCCGCCTTGCGCCCCTGCGCCAGACAGGCCTTCTGGATGGGCCCCGTGGCATAAAGCACCGCCGGCGCCCCAAAGCCAGCATTCAACAAAGAATACCGCGTCCCGCCGCCGCAGGCCGCCAGCCCCAGAAGGGCCACAAGAACCAAACCCGGTCTTACCATGACAACTGCCTTGCCTCTGGGCCGGTGGGATTTGTCCCTTATCTGGCCCGTTTCCGCCTTGGCACGCACTATGCCGCAATCGCCGAAAAGGGGCAAATCACGAATGGCGTTCGATTGTCGCAGGGCAGGGGTCAGCCCCCGCCATCGCCACCATCGCCGTTCCCGCCGCCCAGGAACCACTTTTTCGCCCGCTCCCAGATCTCCGCGCTGAACACAGCCCCCACCAGACAGGCCCCGAAAACCACGTAAGGGTTCGGATCGCTCCCGTCCGTCGAGGCAATCGCCAACCCGCCATAGGCCCCCACGTAAACGACAATCGCCGCGCAGAAGCCCGAAAACACCACCGTCGCGATCCGCGCCATGTCGAACTCCTGCCGCCCGCCCGATTTGACGAACTGCGCCACCAGCGCGCCCAACAGCCCGAACCCGATCAGCCCGGTGATCAGCGTCACCTCCATCGACTCGGTACTCAACAGCCAGCTCGCCGCCAGCCCCACAACCCCGAGGAACGAGCCATACTCCCGCCGGTTCGGCGGCGTGTACCGCGTGGTGGACGGGCTCTCGCAGGTCGCCTGCGCGTTGTTGAGCGGGTCCCGCGCCCCGAAAAGCTCGTCCTCCAGGAATCCGCTCACGTTCTCCAGCATGTCCAGCGCCCCCTCCGGGGTGCCGTCATGGCCACGCGTCACGATCTGCAAAACACCGTCCCGCGTTCCCTGGTAGCCGCGCTCGATCGGTGTCGCGAGGGCCTCGCAACTCCCCAGCATCCGGGACGTATCGGTCAGCACCCGCTGGAACCAGTTGGTCAGATCGACGAAATGCCGGTTCGCCTCGCGATGCCCCCGGCGCACGCCCACTTCCGCCTCGTAGACCAGCACCGCCGCCTTGAGCTGCGCATTCACCGTCTGGCTGGCGTCGCTGGCCAGCCGCAGCTGGGCCAGCCGCACCGACAGGACACGCCCGTCCAGTTCGCGCGCCGTGCGCCGGATGGTGTTGGCCACCTCGCTCAGCCTGATCTCCCGGTCGCCCGGCACCAGGTCGATCTCTTCGGTCAGCTTCAGCTGCTCGTCGGTCAGCAGATCGGTCAGCTTTTCCGCCCCGCCCGTGTCTTCCTCGGCCTCTTTCATCTGCGCGGGCACCATCTCTTCCAGCACCACGCGCAGGTCCTCTGCAGGGCGCGGCTCGATACTGGTCTCCTCGCTCAACAGCGGCACCGCCAGAATCGCGCTCAGCGTCAGATACGTGGCAAAGAACGCCACCGCCCCGTAGGCCAGCCAGAACTGCTCCTTCGGGGCAAGGTCCGACCGCACCCGGCTGGTGGCAATCGTGACGAGGTAGAACACCGCCACCGCCCCCACCAGCGCCACCGGGTCGATGCCGCCCAGCCCGCCGCTGCCGAATATCTCAAAGGCCATGCGCCGCAGCGTCTGCGCGGTATCGCTGAACATCCCCGTGATGCAGGTGTAATCGAACCCCTCGGGCCGGAACCCCGCGTTGCTGTCGATACAACCCAGCGCATTGCGAAAGTGGCCCACCACGTCGAAGGACAGATTGGCGAAAAGCACGATGATCAGGTCCAGCACCTTGTTCAGCACCGTCTCCAAGAGGTTGCCAAAGAACAGCGCCACCGCCACCAGCCCGAAGAGCTTGTTGATCGGCTGCGTCTCGGCCACGATGGGCGCCCGCATCAGCGCCCTGAGCGCCAGCGCCACAAGGTAGATCACCATCGCATAGAGAAAGAGGCTGACCACCACCGTCACCGTCAGCGACAGGATCAACAGCACCGTGTCGATGGTCCGCACCCCAAAGACGATCTCCGTCTCAAGGTACGTGGACCCGTTCGCCAGGAACCCCAGCGCTTGCCGCGCGATCAGCAGGATCGTCAGAAGGATCAGGAAGAAGACGCCAAACCGGCGCAGCGGGCGAAAGAACGCAGCCATGATGAGCGGCTTTCGGTGGTCAGTGTTGACCTAGCGTAACAGGTTTGGGGATTCGTGCAACTGTGGCGGGAATGGGGGAGGGGAGGGACGGTTCGGGGAAGGGTAGGGCGGGGTTTCAGCCCGCGGTGTCGAAACCTTCCAACTCTCAAATCAGAACAAGTAATGAAAGCCCCAAGCCAACGAGTGCCCCGATAGTGGTCACAATTCGCACGGCCTTGTATCCCGCGCTTCCGTCAATCGCATGAACAATGTTTGAAGTGCGCATCAGGATACTGATTTTTGCGGCGCGGCTGAAAACCCTCGTCGCAGCATCCGCACCGGGCAACGCCGGCGCGCCGGATGGAAGCGGTCCCATCGACGTGTTGAGCAACTCTGGAATGTCATGCCGCCAGTCATCTGCTAGATCCTCGTCGGAAATCGCTTCCATCATTGGCAGGGCTTCTTCCAGCAACTGACGCTGATCCTCAGAAAGTTCGACAAACTTTCTCTCGTTGAGAATTCTGCGGTTATTGGCCACCTCTCGATGGGTGGCTCGAATCCCGATAGCCGCCTCTTCCAAAGCTGATTGAAGTCCTATGTTTTCTTCGCTTGCGGATAGATCACCACTGACCAACTGCCGTGTGATCCCTGCGTGGGCAGAGACAAAACTCATCTCAACCTGCTGAGGATTGTTGCCGTACTTCATCAAGGTTCGGCGGATCACGCGGACTTCCCGTGAGCGCTCACTGAGACCATTAGTCGGGTTTTCCAGTACATCTTCGAGCGCATCCTCAACCTGCTGGAGGGTCGCGCTGAGCAGGTCCGGCTTGGCTACGGAAATCGGTTCAACCGAGAAACGCAGACTCTCAGGGTCAAAATTGATTTGTTCCGCCTGCGGTACGCGTTGCGCCAGCAGTTCAGCTTCGGTCTCTCTGATCTTCGCCGCGACCGCGCTCAGCCCTTCCTCCCAAACCTCAGCATCAATCTTTGCCACCTCATGCGCAAGGTCCCAGTCCGTCCATGTGCCCTCCCACATGCCCTGATACCAAGACTCGAAAAAAGCCCAATCTACATCGGAAGACAAGAAACGGCGGAAGTCACTTTCGCGATCACGGAAATCTTCTGAGAGTACGACTTCTCCCCATAGTCCGCCCAAGGTTTTATTAGACTCAAGATTTGACCTATCAGTGTTGTTCCGTTCCGATAGTAGACCTCTATCGGGAAGCCAGACAGATACGGCCAGCCCTGAAGTACCAAGTGAACATGACTGATCAGAGATCGATGTCGATGAGCAAAGCAGCGCCGCTATCGCAGCCATTCTGGCGGACGAGGCAGATTTTGATTTTCTCGCCAGATACTCAAGCTTTTTATCAAAATGTCTTGCGGGAGTTTCATGATCTTCGCCTCTTAGTGCAGCAATGATGACTGAGTTGAAGCACGTTAAGACGTAGGTTTCACGTTCGATCTTTTCTAGACGTACTGTTAGACCCAAGGTTCTTAAAGCGCATCGATAAGCCAGCGTGCTCCGCATTGCCGGTGTAGCGTTTGCAAGCCATTCCTTTTCTTCCGGCCAAGACTGGTAGTCGATGATAAGCTCACCTTTGGTGCCGTTCTGACTATCCTCCAAAACCCACCTCCAGGCACCCCATCGAACCCACCTTGACCACCCCCGCATTCCGCCTCATATCCACCACCATGACACCGCTCTCACATATCCGCAATTTCTCGATCGTCGCCCATATCGACCACGGGAAATCCACGCTCGCCGACCGGCTGATCCAGTCGACGAACACCGTCTCCGAACGCGAGATGAAGGAACAGATGCTCGACAGCATGGACATCGAGCGAGAACGCGGGATCACCATCAAGGCCCAGACCGTGCGGATCAACTACACGGCGCGGAACGGCGAGGACTACGTCCTCAACCTCATCGACACCCCCGGCCACGTGGACTTCGCCTACGAGGTCTCCCGCTCCATGCGCGCCGTCGAGGGCTCCCTGCTGGTCGTGGACTCCACCCAGGGGGTCGAGGCCCAGACGCTCGCCAACGTCTACCACGCCATCGAGGCCGATCACGAGATCGTCCCCGTCCTCAACAAGATCGACCTTCCGGCGGCCGACTGCGACCGCGTGGCCGAACAGATCGAGGACGTCATCGGCATCGACGCCTCCGAGGCGATCCGCGTCTCTGCCAAGACCGGCGTCGGCATCGAGGACACGCTTGAGGCCATCGTCCACCGCCTCCCCGCCCCCAAGGGCACGCTGGATGCGCCGCTCAAGGCGATGCTCGTCGATTCATGGTACGATAGCTACCTCGGCGTCATCGTCCTCGTCCGCATCATGGACGGCGTGCTGAAAAAGGGCGACCGCATCCGCATGATGCAGAACGGCTCGGTCCACCACGTCGACCGCATCGGCGTCTTCCGCCCCGGCATGGTGGAAATCGACGCCCTCGGCCCCGGCGAAATCGGCTTCCTCACCGCCTCCATCAAACAGGTCCGCGACACCCGCGTCGGCGACACCATCACCCACGAGAAAAAGGTCTGCGACAAGGCGCTCCCCGGCTTCAAACCCTCCCAGCCCGTGGTCTTCTGCGGCCTCTTCCCGGTGGACTCCGCCGAATTCGAAGACCTCCGCGACGCCATCGAGAAACTCGCCCTCAACGACGCCTCCTTCTCCTTCGAAATGGAAACCTCCGCCGCCCTCGGCTTCGGCTTCCGCTGCGGCTTCCTGGGCCTGCTCCACCTCGAGGTCATCCGCGACCGGATCGTGCGCGAGTATGACATCGACCTCATCACCACCGCGCCCTCGGTCATCTACCACATCCACATGAAGGACGGCACCATGCGGGAGCTTCACAACCCCGCCGACATGCCCGACCTGACCCATGTCGACCACCTCGAAGAGCCGCGCATCAAGGCCACGATCCTCGTGCCCGACGACTACCTCGGCGACGTGCTGAAACTCTGCCAGGACCGCCGCGGTATCCAGCAAGACCTCACCTATGCGGGGAGCCGCGCCATGGTCGTCTACGACCTGCCGCTAAACGAGGTCGTCTTCGACTTCTACGACCGCCTGAAATCGGTGACCAAGGGCTACGCCAGCTTCGACTACCAGATGATCGGCTACCGGCAGGACAACCTCGTCAAGATGCAGATCCTCGTCAACGACGAACCCGTCGATGCACTCTCCACCATGGTCCATCGCGACCGCGCCGAAACCCGCGGCCGCGCCATGGTGGAGAAGCTGAAAGACCTCATCCCCCGCCACATGTTCAAAATCCCGATCCAGGCGGCCATCGGCGGCAAGGTCATCGCCCGGGAGACTTTGTCCGCGATGCGCAAGGACGTGACGGCCAAGTGCTACGGCGGGGATGCCACGCGGAAAAAGAAGCTGCTGGAGAAGCAGAAGGCGGGCAAGAAGAAGATGCGCCAGTTCGGGAAGGTGGATATCCCGCAGGAGGCGTTTATTTCGGCGCTGAAGATGGATGGGTGAGCGCCTGTCCGGGCCTTGGCCCGGCACAAGGTCCAGTGGACCTTTTGTGGCGCGAACGGGCGGAGCCCCGGGGGTAGCCATCTTGAATGACAGTTGAGTGAGAGTGCCGCGCAGCGGCGCGCGGACCCACCCCGGTGCAGAATGAAGTGCCTAAGGCCATGAAGATGGATAGGTGATCTAGACGGTAATTTCTTTGATGCGATTACACTGTCTTGGCTCAACAAGGTTCTGCTTCTTGAACTCTTTTGATAAGCGCAATATCAATTTTTGATAATTTGTATCTGCTTTTGGCGTTCGGACCGGCTTTGATGATGTGACCGCCCCCCGACGGCATCTATGTGCCAAGGTGGGTCTGCGATGATCCACAAAGGAGGACG
>NZ_JBFNXX010000169.1:0-265 GCF_040811725.1 Sulfitobacter sediminis | reverse complement strand
CAACTGGTCAAGGAAGAGGAGCGCGCCTGGCATGCGGGGGCGGGGGAATGGTGCGGGCAGGATGACAGCAACTCGCGCTCCATCGGGATCGAGCTCGACAACGCGGGGGATCATCCCTTTCCCGAGCGGCAGATGGCAGCGCGGGAGCGGCTTCTGGCCGAGATCATGGGGCGATGGGACATCGGCCCCGACGGCGTGATCGGCCATTCCGACAGGGCGCCGGGGCGAACACACGATCCGGGCCCGCGTTTCGATTGGGCGCGGC
>NZ_JBFNXX010000168.1:0-265 GCF_040811725.1 Sulfitobacter sediminis | reverse complement strand
GCTCTGGAACTTCTGCGTGATACGCCACGGCCCGATGAGCGGCAGGTCCAGGACGCCCTCGGCGGTGTGCTCTGCCGCTGCACCGGCTATCGCAAGATCATCGCGGCGGTCATGCAGGCCACGGAGTTGCCGCCCGCCGCGCCAGTCCCCGAGGCGGGCGGTAGCGTGGGTCGTCCAGTCCCGCGTCTCGACGGGCTGCCGCCGGTCAAGGGGACCGAGGTCTTCGGTGCGGACCACGTCCCCGAGGGCGCCTTGCTGGTGCGGG
>NZ_JBFNXX010000167.1:0-261 GCF_040811725.1 Sulfitobacter sediminis | reverse complement strand
CTCTTCGGCCCTTAGGTGTCTTTCTACCTAGCTTGTCTCTTCATCATTTTTTTTTCCCTCCTACCACCCCGCCCCCCCTCCCCCCCCCCCCCCCCCCCCCCCCCCCCCCCCCCCCCCCCCCCCCCCCCCCCCCGCGCCCCCCCCCCGCCCCCCCCCGCCCGCCCCCCCGCCCCCCCCCCCCCCCCCCCCCCGCGCCCCCCCCCCCCCCCCGCCGCACCCCCGCGCCACGCGGCGGGCGGCCCCCCCCCCCCCCCCCCCCCC
>NZ_JBFNXX010000166.1:0-266 GCF_040811725.1 Sulfitobacter sediminis | reverse complement strand
CATTGATCCCACTTCGACATGGATCCAGCCGGATGTTGACCTCGCTAATGACGTCACTTTATATCCCGGGGTATTCCTCAACGGGGCTACCACCATTGGAGCTGGGGCCACGGTTGGCCCGGACGTTACCGTCACCGACTCCGAGATTCGTGAGGAAGCCACCGTCACCCGTTCCGAGGTCACCCTTGCGGTCGTCGGTGAGGGGGTGCGGGTTGGCCCGTTCTCCAACATCCGTCCTGGTTCCGTACTCGACCGTGACGCCAAAG
>NZ_JBFNXX010000165.1:0-266 GCF_040811725.1 Sulfitobacter sediminis | reverse complement strand
CCCCCCGCCCGCTCCCCCCCGCCACCCACCGCCGCTGCGCAACCGCCTCCCCCGGCAACCAGCCCCACCAGGCCGCGACACCCGCTGTCGAGGCACTGAACAAAGCCGGCAACATCACCCCCACCCCCCGGCCCGCCTCCTACACCGAAACCGACACCACCACCCGTCACGCAGCGCGAAAGCTCAACCCGCGCCGCACCGCCCAAGTCCACGTGGGCACCCGCAAGGGGCCCCACGGCCCCGAAACCTTCAAGCTGGTGGAGCGC
>NZ_JBFNXX010000164.1:0-267 GCF_040811725.1 Sulfitobacter sediminis | reverse complement strand
GTGTGTTGGGAGGGGTCGTGTTCGGTTCGCGCGGGGGGGTGGCGCCGCGCTGCCTCGTTTTTCCTCGGCGGGCTGGTCGTGTTTTTTTGTGCCGTTTAATCATTAAAATGGGGGGGGGGGGGGGGGGGGGTGGCCCCCCCCCCCCCCCCCCCAGCACCCCCCCACACACCACCCCCCAACAACGGGCGGGACCGAGATCGACAGACGTGAGAGCACCCGCCCGTACACCGCGCAGGGGGGCAGCCGCACACAGCAGAACCACGCGCG
>NZ_JBFNXX010000163.1:0-267 GCF_040811725.1 Sulfitobacter sediminis | reverse complement strand
CCCCGTGAAATGAGTGGGCAGCTTATGAAGGATGTCTTGGCCGGTCCGCCCGGCGCCACCTAAAACTCCCCCCGTTTGAAGCAGCTTTTCTCACATCCCGACGCGCCAAAAAAAGCCCACACCGGGCCCCCCCACCCGCGGCCCGGGGGGGGCGACCCCGAACACCAAACACACGACCCCCGCGGCCCGGACACCCAGAACAGGGCGGATCGAGCCTGGGTTGTAGGGCGACAGCGGACCCGCCACACCCAAAAAGAGGGAGCGCCT
>NZ_JBFNXX010000162.1:0-267 GCF_040811725.1 Sulfitobacter sediminis | reverse complement strand
AGTCGGACGGATTTCCGGTCTCGGATGGGGTATGGGCTATCTGGGTGGGATTATTGCCTTACTCGTCATCTACATCGCCTGGATCAAACCAAAAGTGGGTTGGTTTGGAGTAACCAACCACGAAGGCATGAACATCCGCGTGGCGATGCTGTTTTGTGCGGTATGGATCCTGGCGCTGACCTTACCCACCTTTTGTGTCCTGCGCGATAATCCACGGCCGATCGAATCGTCTGAACCCCGGCCGCATGGTCTGCGGGCCCTCGGGCA
>NZ_JBFNXX010000017.1:0-85763 GCF_040811725.1 Sulfitobacter sediminis | reverse complement strand
CCGTCCTCCTTTGTGGATCATCGCAGACCCACCTTGGCACATAGATGCCGTCGGGGGGCGGTCACATCATCAAAGCCGCTCACAAGTGTAGAGTGGGAAATCGCCCCCACGCGTCCAAACCGACAAACCCGCGCATCAATCGCATATCTCTCCCCACCACCCCCAACCGCCGCTCTGCCTTCATCCGGCGCACGCGTGGGGTCAAGCCCCACCCTACACCATCTCGAAAACCGCGATTTGATCGCCCCCCACCGCACCGAGAAATGCGCATCCCCCTCCGGCAACGTCCAAACCGCATGCAAATGATCCGGCATCACCACCCAAGCCTCGATCCGGAACGGCCGCTCGGCCTTCGTCACCCTCACGTTCGCGGCCGAAACGATGCCCGTTCGGTGGGCGAAGATGCCACTGGCATCGTCGCACTCCCACCTCACCGTTTCCAAGACGCCGCTCACCCCTCCCCAAACGTGGTTAGCAAACCTTTTCCGCCCGCCCCTGCGGCCAGCCAAGCCCGACCCGCGTATGTACGGACTGTGCCGGGCCGGTGTACAAACTGTGACAATTAACGCAAAATAAACCAAAACTGCCCATCCTGCGCAGCTCCGGAACAAAAACAAAGGCTTGCACCCATGACCACCCCCTGCATCCTCTGCGTCGCCATCACCGGCTCAGTCCCCACCAAGGCGGCCAATCCCGCCGTCCCGATCTCGGTCGAGGAACAGATCGAAAGCACCCATGAGGCCTACGAGGCCGGGGCCGCGATCTGCCACGCCCACGTGCGCAACACCGATGAAACCCCCAGTTCCGACCCCGAGAAATTCGCGGCCCTGCAGGAGGGGCTCAAGAAGCATTGCCCTGATATGATTATACAATTTTCCACCGGCGGCCGCTCCGGCGCGGGCCAGGCCCGCGGTGGAATGCTGCCCCTGCGCCCCGACATGGCAAGCCTGGCTGTGGGCTCCAACAACTTCCCCACCCGCGTCTACGAAAACCCGCCGGACCTGGTCGACTGGCTGGCGTCCGAGATGCAAGCCTATGAAATCAAACCGGAAATCGAGGCCTTCGACCTCTCCCACATCTTCAAGGCCGCCGAGATGAACCGCGACGGCCGCATCCCCGGAGAGCTTTACGTGCAGTTCGTGATGGGCGTGAAGAACGCCATGCCGGTGGACCGGGAAGTCTTTGAATTCTATATCAAAACCCTCAACCGTCTTGCCCCCGACGCGCTGTGGTGTGCGGCCGGGATCGGCCCGAACCAGATCGTCCTCAACGAATGGTCCATCGCCGCCGGCGGCCACACCCGTGCGGGGCTCGAGGATAACGTCCGGCTCGACAAGGATACCCTCGCGCCGTCCAATGCGGCGCTGATCAAGCGGGCGGTAAGTCTTTGTGATAAATACGAAAGACCGGTCGCGACACCCAAGCAGGCACGTGAAATCCTGGGCCTGAGGCCCGCCTGATCAGGGCATCTCGGCGCGCAGGTCCACGGGCCGCGCGTCACCCTCCAGCAGCTCTTCCAGACACCGCTCGGTGAAGCGCCAAATGTCGTCGTCATGCACGAGGTGATGGGTCAGCAGCCCCAGCGGCTCCGCCGCATCCGTCCGCCCCTCCCGCCGGTCGCGCAATAGCGCCACAAGGTCCGCGATCAGCGTCTCCTCGGCCACCAGCCGGCCGCCCCCGCGCCAGTGGATCGGATCTAGATGGGTGTTGATCTGCACCAGCCCCGGCGCGGCAAAACGGGCCTTGCGCGGGGTGAAGGCTGAGAGACCGCGATACCCCATCGGGGCGAGGTCGGGGATCAGCCCGGGCGCGATGCGATTCCACGGCGGCACGAAGACCTCGACAAGCGTGTCGCCGAAAAGCGCCCGCATCCGCGCAAGTCCGGCAGCGGCATCCTCGCGCAGACCGGTGCGTTCATAGCCGAACTCCGCTTTCTTTTCGCCCTCCGGCGCGTGGTTGCGATGCGCCCAGCCGTGGACAAGCGGCACCAGATGCGCCGCGGCCCCGCAGGTGTCGCCAAGGGACGGTTCGGCCGTCTTCGGGACGACGGCAAGGTGCACGGGCAGGTCCAGTCGCTCGGCGAGCGCGGCCAGTTGTTGAAGGGCCGGGGTCACGCTTACCGCATCGTCGTCCCGCCACCAGAGCGGCAGGTCACGCCCTTCGTCCCGCCACAAAGCGAGCTCCCGGCGCAGCGGGGACCAGTCAGCCATGGCGTGCCTCTACAGCGATCTCGGTGACAATCTGAACCGTCCGCGCGGCGCCCTCGAACAAGGTGGGTGGGGCCGGGGCGCGCGGCTCTGCTGTGGCGCGGCTGATCGCGGCAAGCAGCGCCTCGGCGGAAAGGTCCGTCGTCCTGAGAACCTCGAAGCCGGGCTGCCGGGCAAGCGCATCGGCGCGGATGCCCTGTTCCACCTCCTGTCCCGCATCGAAGGGGACCAGCACCGCCGGGCAGCCACTTTGCAGCAGGTCCAGTGCGGTATTATAGCCGCAGAGCGATACCGAGGCGGCTGCGTGGTGCAGCATCTGTCGAAAGTCGGGCCGGGCGGGTTCGACAATCACGTTGTCGGGCGCCCCCTGCGCCAAGGTGATGCAGCGGTCTGCCGCATCCGTGCCGCCCACCAGCAGGCGCCATCTGCGCCCCGCGTCCTGCCGCGCCGCCGCGCGCGCGGCAAGATAAAGCGCATCGCCCACCGGGCCGCCGCCCGCGCTGACCAGCACCTCGCCCGCGCCTGGGTTGTCGGGGTGTGGCGCCACGGGCGGGGGCGCGACAAAGCCTGAATAGCGGAGCCGGGACGCAAGTGTGTCGCTCACCGGCCAGCTGAGGTCGAGCGGCGTGATGTCCGGATCGGAATGCACGATAACCGCGTCGTAGAACCGTGCGACGACGTCTTCGGCAAAGGCAGCCTTGCGCGGCTTGGAGGGCGGGGCGAGGATGTCCCGGATCGAGGCGAAGATGCGCGGCGCGGGCAGGTGGGTGGCGGCATCGAGCAGGGCAAGGAACTCGGCCTTCAGGATGCGCCGTCCGAAGGGAAAAAGCTCGGTGATCAGCGCGTCGGGTTTTTCGCGGTGCAGCAGGTCGATCAGCATCTTCTCGCGGTCAGCCAGTGTGTCTTCCGTTGCGGGCGTGCCATCGGGATGCAGCAGCCGACTGAAGTCGACACCGTTGGAGGTGACGGGGGGCAGCTGCTGAAAGCGTCCCTTGGGTCTCTCCAGATGCGCAGGCGGCACGCCGCCCGAGGCAACCACCGCGGAGTGGCCCGATGCCTCAAAGGCAGCAGCAAGGTTCAGCGCCCGGCTCAGGTGGCCGGTGCCCAGCAGATGGGTGACAACGATCATCACCTTCATGGCGCACGCTCAATAAGGCGGACAGGATCGGGCAGCAGCGTCAGCTTCCCCGGCGCCACTTCGAGCACGTAGAGCCGGTTGCGCTTGATCTGGAAAGGGGGCGGGCCGTTGAAATGCCAATCGCTGGCCAAGGCGAGCATCACGCGCATCACCCCGATGTGGCAGACTGCCACGGTGTCCCTGTCGCGCGTTGCGAGCCATGGCAGCAGCCGTGCCCGCAACGCCGCCGGACTTTCGCCACCGGGCGGCGTGTAATGCCAGCCCCAGTCATCCACATGGCGGTAATCATGGCCGGGATCAGCGTAGAGTTCGGCGGCGCGCAAACCTTCCCAGTCGCCCCAGTTCATTTCGATCAGCGCGGGATCAATACGGGGCGCGCGATCTGCCACCAGCCGCGCGGTATCGATGGCGCGGCTGAGAGGACTTGCAAAGATGTCGGCCTCCTCCCAAGCCTCGGGCAGACGTAGCCCCGTGAGCTGCCGCGTCGCCTCGTCATCGAGTGGCACGTCGGTCCGGCCCTGGATGCGGCCCGCGCGGTTCCATTCGGTATGGCCGTGGCGGAGGAGGGCGAGGCGGATCATGGGGTGATGCCGATGCGGGCAAGGCCCTCGGCCAGCGTCCGGGCGGCGGCGGGCAGCAGGTGATGGGCCTGCACATGCGCGCGCGCGGCGCGGCCTGCCTCCTGTCGCAGCGCGGCGTTCCGCAGATAGGCCCGTGCCATCCGCGCAAGGCCCTGCGCGCCCTCTGCAATCGCGGGATACGCGGCGGGCGCCAGCAGCTCCTGCATACCGGGCCGGTCCTGCGCGACCACCGGAACTCCGGCTGACTGTGCTTCGAGATAGACCATGCCAAGCGCCTCGTTCACACCGGGCCAGAGCAGCAGGCTTGCCTTCCGGTAAGCACGCTGGAGCCGCTCTGCATCCAGCATCCCGAGAAAGCGCACGCGGTCGCCGAAGGGCTGCATGAGCGCTTCGACCTGCCCGCGGGGCGGGCCGTCGCCCGCGATATCGAGCCGCCAGTCCAAGTCCGACATTTCATCCAGCGTCTCGGCAATGATCCGGTAGGAGGCCAGCTTGTCCCCCTCGCGCATCATGCCGACGCTCAGCATGGGACCGGACAACTCGCTCTGCATCGGCAGATCGGCCCGGTCGAGGAAGGGGCGCAAGTGGACAAGCCGTTGTTCTTCGGGCGCGTCGCGTTGCAGGGTCTCGGCGTCCCGCTGGGTGAAATAAAAGATCAGCTGCGCCGCGTCTGCCGCCGCCTCCGCCTGCCGGGCGAAGCCGGCCCAGGGGCCGGTCAGGCGCTTGCGCGCGCGGGTGGATTCGATCTGGACGTAGGGAATGCCAAGCGCCTTCGCGACGGGGCGGCCGATCAGGTCGGGCGCCTTGTAGTAATTGTGATAGGTGATCCAGGCCTGCCACGCTCCTGCCTCTTGCGCGTTCACGAGCCGAGCGACCTCCTCTTTCGCGGCCTCCTCGATTTCGCGCTGGCGCGCCGGATCGCCCTTGCCCTCGCGGCTGCGCAGCCTGCTGGCCAGATCGACCTCCGTCCCGACAAGCCGCAGCGCGGACAGGAGCGCACGTGCGATGCTGCGGTCACCCGAAGGGACCGGATGGTCCGGCGCTTTCATCGGCGCGTAGAAGGCCAGCCGCATCAGCCCGCGCAGCCCAGCATGGTGGTCAGCCGGTCATGCAGATGGGCGATGCCGGGATGCATCAGGAAGTCGGCCGTCAGCCGGGCGCAGGCGGCCTCGGCCATGCGGGTCCCCTTGTCGGGACAGGCGGCGATGTCCTGCATGGCAGCGGCCAGCGCCCCGGGGGCGTCGCTGGTCAGGATGCCGTGAATGCCGTCCTCGATGAATTCCGGGATGGCCGAGACCGGGGTGCTGAGGATTGGCAATTTCTGGCTGGCAGCCTCCATCAGCACGTTGGGCAGCCCGTCGCGGTCACCGTCGGCGGCGATGCGCGAGGGCAGGACAAAGAGATCGGCGGCACGCATGGCGGCGATGACCTCGGGCTGATCGCAGGCGCCGCGCCAGGTGATGCGGTGGGCGATGCCGTGGCTTTCCGCACGGGCGCTCATGGCGGCATCGAGGGGGCCGCCGCCGATGTGTGTCCAGTGCCAGTCGAGTGTGGCGGGCAGAAGGGCAAGGGCGTCGATGAGGTTGTCGAAGCCTTTCTTTTCCACGAGGCGTCCGACGGAGAGCATGTGGAAGGGGGCATTGGGGGTGCGCGAACGGCGGTCGGGGGGAGCGGGAAAGCGCGACAGGTCGAGGCCGTGGTAGACCAGATCGACGCGGTCGGGGGTATCGGCGAGGGCGCGCAGGTGCTCGGCTCCGAAGCGGGTGCAAGTGGCGCCGAAGGTGGCGCCGTGGTGGGAGGCGGAGAGTTTCTCGCTCAGCTCCCAGTCGGGGGAGGTCCAGATGTCCTTGGCATGGGCCGAGAAGGACCAGGGCAGGCCCCGCATGATAGCGGCGTAGCGGGCGACGGAGGAAGGTGTGTGCAGGAAATGGGCGTAGAGCCCGCCCACGTTGTGCGGCATCTCGTGGGCCAGCACGCAGGCCTGCCCCCAGCGGCGGCGACGGTTCGGGGTGTCGTCGCGGTCGAGGTCGGCCGCATAGGCGGTCGCCGCTGCTTCGAATCCCGGCAGATCGGCGGCAGCGCCGACGGCGCGGGCCACGCGCAACGGTTCGTCGCGCAGATACTCGGGCAGATAATGCACCTTGGCGCGCAGGCGGTCATGCAGGGGATGGGTCTTCTTGTCGGTGGGATGGCGCAGGGACCAGATGTCGAAATCGAGGCCCGATTCCTCCAACGCAACCAATTCCTGCGCGATGAATGTTTCCGAGAGGCGCGGCCAGCCCTTGACGATCACCGCCAGCCGGGGACGGGCCTCAGCCATCGACATGATCCTTCGCCATCAGCGCGGCGGCCCGTGCCTTGACTACCTCCAATCCGTCGAGCAGCCCGTCCGCCCCCGCCTCCGAAGGCTTCGGCTGATCTGGCAGGGCGCGGATAGCGGCGATCATGGCCTCGGTCGTGTTCCCGAGGCGCCGCTCGTCCAGCATGCGCACAAGGCCGAGGTCCTCGGCCCGGCTTGCCCTGATCCATTGCTCGAGGCGTGGCTTGGTGCGGGGCATGATCACGGCAGGCTTGTCGAAGGACAAAACCTCGCAGAAGGTGTTGTATCCGCCCATGCAGACCACGCCCACGGCACCGGCGAAAAGCGCCTCGATCCGGCTTTCGAAACCCACGGCGGTGACGCGACCGCCCAGCTTGGCGACACGCGCGTCGAAGGCGTCGCGCACGTCGCCCGACAGGAAAGGCCCGTAGATCAGCACCGCGTCGGGTTTGAGATCGGGGTCCTGTTCGTAGGCAGAAAGCACGAGCGAGACCATCGCTGCACCGTCACCGCCGCCGCCGGGAGTGACGAGGATATAGGGGGTCGTCGGCGTGTCCGAGGCATCGGTGACCTGCCTGCGCAGGTAACCCGTCCAATGCATCCGGGCACGGGTTTTCTCCGACAGGGGCAGGCCGCGCGTGGGGTCGTAGACGTCCTTGACGCCGTAGACCCAGATCTCGTCGTAAAGGTTTTCTGTCGCCGCCACCGCGCCCTTGCGCGCCCATTCGGCGGCGAGAATTTCGGGCTCGTCCAGCACGTCGCGCAGGCCCAGAACAGTGTGGGTGCGCCCGCGCATCCGCAGGTACTCCAACGTCGGCAGCAGTTCGCCGCGAAAACCGGTGGGCTCCTTGTCGACGATCAGCAGGTCGGGCTCGTAGCGTTCCACAGCCGACTGGATGAGCCCCGCGCGCAGCGATGTGGTGTCGTCGATGCTGAGGCCGAGCGTCTGGCTGATGTAGGTGCCGTCCGACAGCTTGGTCACACCGGGCAGGCGGATGTGATCCACGCGTTCGGGAAAGGTGAAGCGCCCCGCGACGGGCGAGCCGGTCAGGATGATCGCGGAGGCATAGGGATCGCCCTCGGTCAGCGCGGTGGCAATGGCACGCGAGCGGCGCAGGTGGCCCAGCCCGAATGTATCATGGCTGTAGAGCATCACCCGGCGCGAGGAGACTGCAGCGCGGCTGGCCTGAGAGAGCATGGGCCCCATAATCGTCACCTGTCCCAAGGGCCTGCCGTGTCTTTCCCGCCGCGCGGGGCGGCTCAGAACGGCCCGGGTCTCGGGGCTTCGTCTTGTCCTTTTAAGATGCGCGCGGGCACCTCGGCTCGAAAACCGCTATGGCACAGAACGAATGGCTTTGTAAAACCGCGACTTATCTTAGAAGGCCATGTTTGGTGAGAGACGCGCGCCTGGCATACAATTTCGGCAGGAGGTCAGTGAATGGTTCAGCGGTGTACTTTCAGGCCGAAGCGCTGCGAAAACAGCAGCAGGTACTAAGATGGATCGCCCTCCGTCCGACGTGCCATCACATGGTCCATGGTCAGGCTGAGCACCTCGACATCTTTCTGGTTAAACGTGCGGTAGCGAAACCGGACCGTTCCCCGGTCGGGTTTCGAGCGTGATGGCGTGAGCGCCTCGACCGTGATCCGCGCGTGCAGCGTGTCACCGGGGAAGACGGGCGCGCGCCACCGCACCTCGTCCATGCCATGACCGCCCAGGTTGGTGCCGGTCAACACACCGGTGTCGCGAAACAGCCTAAAGGTAAGCGCGATGGTCTGAAAGCCACTGGCAATGAGGCCCCCGAACATCGACCCTGACGCCGCAACCTTGTCTATGTGGAATGGTTGCGGATCGTGCGTCAGCGCGAAGTCAATAATCGCCGCTTCGGTGAGCGTGATGCCATCCGTCTCGAAGCTGTCGCCTACTGTCAAATCGTCGAAGTATCTGCCGCCCGTCATTGAAGAAGTATAGGAAGACGGCGAGACGTGCGTCAACGTGGGCCGTTTGGGGCCCTCCGCTGCGCTGACCCGGATGCCCGTTTCCGGAACCTGCATCCTTGGACCGAAGGCCCTTTCCCGCTGCTGCTGAAGAAGATGCCCCGCGATTGCATTGTGAAACCCGCTGACTTAGCGTGATCGGGGCACCAAAACCGGTGGGAGTGAGGATGCGCTTTTTTCTGGTCATGACGCTGGCCTTGGCCTTTTGCGCGTCCTTCCTTGCCGCCCGAGCTGACGCTCAGGGTGTGGGGCAACTTCTTTCCCGAGGAGAGACCGCCCAGGCCGAAAGCGCCGATGAGGCGACACGCCTCGAGGATATCCTCCGGCGCGCGGCCGAGGATGGCGTGAACGTGATCGTCGTCGATGCAGAGGGCAACCTTCTGTCGGCCGCAGACGATACCGAAACCTCGGCGCCTGTTGCCAGCGGGGCAGAGGGCGAGGCGTCGCGCCTGATGCGGATACAGGACCGGGTGGTACAGTTCCGGCAGGCGCTGATCGAAAGGCTGCTGCAACTGCCCGCCGCCGTGAACGAGGTGCTTTACATCCTGCGCTTCGCGAGTCCCGATGGCACGCTCGTCGCCTTCGGCAAGGTGTTGGTCTATTCGCTCCTGCTTTTCGGGGTGGGTGTTCTTTTCGAGCGGGAGATATACGGCAAGCGCCTGATGCGGAACATGACCGTCCGGCGGATCATGGACAACCCGCAGGGTTATACCGAGAAGATGCCATTCCTCGTCTACCGGTTCGTTGCCGGGGTGGGGGGCATCATCGTGTCGATGCTCGTGGCCTACGTGATCGGGATCACCATCTTCGGTACGATCAAGGACACCGCAATCCAGTACACGGCGGCCCTCATCAACCTCGGCTATTTCAGTTGCCGCTTCATCGCCGGACTGTGGCGGATGATCCTGTCGCCCTACCTCGCGCAGTACCGTATCCCGGCGCTCGACACACGGCAGGCGTTGCGTCTGCACCGCTGGCTTTGGGTGCTTGCGACATTCGATATCTGCACGATCCTGCTGGGCGCCTGGATCCAGCAACTGGGTCTGAATTACGACGTCTATGCCTTCTTGTCCTCGGTGCTCTCGGCGATCATCGTGCTGCTGAATATCGTCATGGTGCTGGTCAACCGCCGCGCGATCTCGCAGGCGATCCGCAACGGGCGCGAGCCGCAGGAGACCTCGGCCATCGTGCGGTTCCTCAGCACGGCCTGGGCGCCTGCCGTGATCCTCTACGTCATCTTCGCCTGGGTGCAGCTGACCTACAATCTGGTGCTGGGCAATCCGAACCCCATTCCGCTAATCGCCGGGGCCTACGGGATCACGATGTCGATCATCGTGGTTTACGGGGTGATCAACTATCTCATCGAGCGCGGTTTCGCCCGCGCCCGGGCGATCCGTCACATGAACGAGAGGCAGCATGTCGAGGAGGCGCAGGAGGCCAAGCTGGCCGAGGCCGAGGCGACTCTGGCGGACGCCGAGGAAGTGGAGCGGCTGGAGGAAGAGCTGCACGATACCCGCGTGGCCGAGGAAGAGGCGCGGGCGGCGCTGGGCAGCCGGTCGCAGATGAACACTTTCGAGGCACTGGCGCGGCGGGTGGCGGGCATTCTGGCCTTTGTCGCAGGGTGCAGCGCGTTCTTTTACATCTGGGACACCGAGAGCGCGCAGATGGTCGAGAGTTATGCCGACCGGCTGCTTGATATCATGGTGATCATCTTCATCGGCTACGTGATCTATCACGCCTTCCGCATCTGGATCGACACCAAGATCGCCGAGGAAAGCGGCGATCAGGAAGAGGCGGAACTGGGCGACGAGGGCGGCGGGTCCTCCGCCTCGCGCCTCGCGACGCTCCTGCCGCTGTTCCGCAACATCGTGCTGATCGTCGTGGTGGTCTCGATCTCGCTCATCGTGCTGATGGAGTTGGGGATCAACGTGGGCCCGCTTTTTGCCGGTGCCGGTATCGTCGGTGTTGCCGTGGGTTTTGGCAGCCAGGCGCTGGTGCGGGATATCTTCGCGGGGGCGTTCTTTCTCTTCGACGATGCTTTTCGCAAGGGAGAGTACCTCGACGTGGGCGGCGTGAAGGGGACGGTCGAGAAAATCTCGGTCCGGTCGTTCCAGTTGCGCCATCATCTTGGCGCGCTGCACACCATTCCCTTTGGCGAGTTGCAGGTGATGACCAATTACTCGCGCGACTGGGTGATGATGAAACTGCCGCTGCGCGTGACCTATGACACGGACGTCGAGAAGGTGCGCAAGCTGATCAAGAAGCTGGGGCAGCAACTGCTGGAGGACCCCGAGATCGGCAAGGACTTCATCCAACCGCTGAAGTCACAGGGCGTGATCGAGATGCAGGACAGCGCGATGATCATCCGGGTGAAGTTCATGACCAAGCCCGGCGATCAATGGGTGATCCGCAAGCGTGTCTATGCCGAAATCAGGGCCATCTTCGAACGCGAAGGCATCAAGTTCGCCCACCGCGAAGTCACGGTACGGCTGGCGGATGCCAAGCTCGACGAGCTGACAGAGGAGCAGAGGAACGCGATCACCGCCGCGGCGCAGGCGTCGATCGAGGAGGATCTTGACGGCGACGAGCGCGGCAGCAGCGGCGACGATCGCTAGCGGGGTTTCGCCAGTCCGCGCCGCTTCTTTTGACTTGGGGTGTTTCCCGCCTACCTCTGGCCAAAGTCCTTAAGGGAGCACCAAATGAAACAGACCCGTCGCCATTTCCTTGTCACATCCGCCGCCGCCGCGGGCATGATCACCGTTCTGCCCTACGGCGCCATGGCCGCCGCCCACGCCAGCAACAGCTTTGACACGCCCGGTGGCAAGATCACCGTGCATCCGGTCGCGCATGCGTCCTTCGTGATGGAGACGCCGGTCGGCACGATCTATGTCGATCCGGTGGGCGATGCCGCGCAATACGACGATTTCCCGGCTGCCGACCTGATCCTGATGACCCATGAGCATGGCGATCACTACAGTGAGGAAACGCTGGCCGCGCTCAAGGGCGAGAGCACGCAGATGATCACCAATCCCGCCGTGATGGCCAAGCTGTCCGACGGGCTGAAGCCGAACACCGCAGAAGTTGCCAATGGCGGCACCGCGTCGTTCAACGACCTGAGCATCGAGGCGATCCCGGCCTACAACATCACGGAGGAACGCCTGAACTTTCATCCGCAAGGACGCGACAACGGCTATGTGCTGAATTTCGAGGGCTTCCGCGTCTATGTTTCGGGCGATACCGAGGACATTCCAGAGATGCGCGCGCTTGAGAACATCGACCTTGCCTTCGTCTGCATGAACCTGCCGTTCACGATGGATGCCAACGCTGCGGCCTCGGCCGTGTCGGAGTTCGCGCCGACCTATGTCTATCCCTACCATTACCGGGGCCGCGACGGCGGTACGCAGGACCCCGAGAGCTTTGCGAAGATGGTGGGCGGCGATGTGACGGTAAAGCTTGGCAAATGGTACGGGTGATCTAGATACCTGACCGGCTCCGATTTCGGAGCCCCAGACTGTGGACGTCGTCCCCGTCCACGTTATCCCCTTTGGTCTTCCTTCCCCCCTGAAGGCCAAATGGGAGGCTCTGGCCTTCATCCAACTACTCGGACGCTGTCCTCGTACCACGGAGGCACGCGCAGCGTGCGGAAGCTCGGGTGAGCGAGATGGGCAGAGTGGTATTTTTCCGATCTCTGGTGAGCGGACAAGGCGGACATCCATCGCTATTCCAAGATGACTGTTGTCGTCTCCGCTCGATTACGAGCGTGTGTGAAGTTTGACCAATGAAGCAGGCAGCGTGCAGACGATCCTTATTGAGGCTTTATTCGGTATGCCTTGGCCGTCACTCGCCAGGCATCCTCGTGACGTAACAGCGTCAGAATCGTATCGAAACGCATCCCGGCCCAGACATCTTCGACGTGTACGACTGCTATGTCACCGTGAATAGAGATATTGCGGATTTCCCACCACGCCTTTAGCGAACTATCGGCTTCTGCCTCGCACATCTTAATGAAGTCGTCTCGTGAGTTCCAAAGCAAGTCACCTTCGTAATGACCGACCTCACATGAATTTTCAAAGAATATCCGTTCCAAGTCAGCTCGATTGCCTGTCGTCATTGCAGTTGCGTAGACGCGAACCACCTCGGTAATCGCAATGAGGTCTGCAGAATTTGTCATAGTGGAATTCCCTTTCTCGTCCCATTCACGCAGCCCGACTTCTTTTTCCGTTAGCTGTGCGCTGTGGAACAGTGCAGGACAAGCATATTTGCGGGCCATGCGCGCGGCCGCTTCGGGCTCATTCCGGCCATCCCACGCGCCGCGTCCTCATGCCAATAAACAAACCGAACGAAGTTCTCTCGGTCCGGGGCCCCGGTCACGGCGTTAGGCCAACGTACCCGCGCGGGCATGCCTTGCGGTCATCAAACTGGCGGTCGCCCGCTGCTCAGCTCTTGTAGGGATCGAGCGAGGCGCGCAGGCCGTCGCCGAGGAAGTTGAAGGCCAGGACCACCACGATGATCGGCAGCATGGGGATCGCGGTCCACCAGTAGATCTCGATGCTGGCGAGGTTCTGGGCGTCGTTCAGCATCACGCCCCAGCTGACGGCAGGCGCGCGCAGGCCGAGGCCGAGGAAGCTTAGGGCGGTTTCGCCGAGGATCATCGCAGGGATCGAGAGCGTCGCTGAGGCGATGAGGTGGGACATGAAGTTCGGGAGCAGGTGCTTGCGGATCACGCGGCCCGGTTTCGCGCCCATCATCTCGGCGGCTTTCACGAATTCTTCCTCCCGCAGCGACAGGAATTTCGAGCGCACCGCGCGGGCGAGCCCCGGCCAGTCGAGGATGCCGAGGATGATCGAGATGATGAAGAACACCGCGACCGGCCCCCAGTTCGACGGGACGGCGGCGGAGAGGGCAAGCCAGAGCGGGAGTTCGGGCAGGGATCGGAGGATTTCGATGACGCGGTTGATGATCCAGTCGGTCTTGCCCCCGAAATAGCCTGCCATGGCGCCGAAAGTGATGCCGAGCAGGAAAGAGACGGTGATGCCAATGAGGCCCACGGTCAGTGATAGCTGCGCGCCGTAGAGGATGCGGCTGAAAACGTCGCGGCCGAGGCGGTCGGAGCCCCAGATGAACACCGTCGCCCCCTCGGGGGCGCAGAAGAGGTGGGTTTCGGTGCGGATCAGGCCGAAGAGGCGGTAGTCGTCGCCTTTGCAGAAGAACTCCAGCGGCATCGGCGTGGTTTCGTCGGTGGTGTAGGTCCAGCGGAAATTGACGAGGTCGGCGGTGGCGGTGATCGGATAGACGTAGGGGCCGACGAATGCGCCCTCGTGCCAGAGGTTGATCGACTGTGGCGGGGCGTAGAGGTAGTCGGCGCTGCGTTCGTTGGGCGTATAGGGCGCGATGAAGCCCGCGATGGGCAGGATCAGGTAGCAGGTCAGCAGGAAGATGGCCGAGATCAGCCCCAGCTTGTGCCGTTTGAACTTGCGCCACGTCAGCTGCCAGCCCGGCGCGTCCATGTCCGAACGTTCGGGGGCCGAAAGGTCGGCCTCATCCACCCATGGTTCGGTATCGACGAAACGGTTGTCGGGCTGGATGCTCATGTCTCGCGGCCCCCGTAGCGGATGCGGGGGTCAAGCAGGACAAGCAGGACATCCGAGATCATCGTACCGATGAGCGTGAGCAGGGCCACGAACATCAGGACGAAAGCGGCGAGGAACTGGTCCTGGCTCTTGAGCGCCGTGAGCAGCGAGGGGCCGATGGTTTGCAGGCCGAGCACGACAGAGACGAGGACGGAGCCCGAGACCATGGCGGGCAGCAGGTTACCGATGTCGGCCACAAAGGGGTTGAAGGCCATGCGCAGGGGGTATTTGGCCAGCATCTTCGACGGGGCCATGCCCTTGGCGATGGCGGTCTCGACGTAAGGCTTGCTAAGCTCGTCCAGCATATTCGCGCGCAGGCGCTGCATCATGGCTGCCGCACCGGAGGTGCCGATCACGAAGGTGGGGACGACGAGGTGCAGCAGGATGGATTTGACCTTGTCCCAAGACATCGGCTCGCCCTCGAATTCGGGCGCCATGAGGCCGCCGATGGGGAGGTCGAAATACTTGTTGCCGTAGTAGAAGAGGATCAGCGCGAGCAGGAAGTTCGGCGTTGCAAGGCCGAGGTAGCCGACGAAACCGGCGGTGTAGTCGACCCATGTCTCGGATTTGGCCGCCGCAAGAACCCCCAAGGGCAGGGCCACGGCGTAGACGAAGAGGACGGCGGCGAGGTTGACGAGGACAGTGAGCCAGAGCGCGTCGCCCACGATGTCACCCACGGGGCGGTCGAATTCGAAGGACCAGCCGAAATCACCCTGCAAAAGCCCCGAGAAGCCGTTGGGGCCGGGCATCATGCCGACCCAGATGAAGTATTGCTCCCATATCGGGCGGTCGAGTGCGTATTCGCGGCGCAGGAATTCGACCTTGGCGATGCCTTCGGCTTGACCTGTCGCGCGGAGCTCGGCGATCTGGTTCGACAGATAGTCACCCGGCGGCAGGTTGATGATGACGAAGACGAGGATCGAGACGACCCAGAGCGTCAGCAGCATCGAGATCAGCCGGAAGAAGGCGTACCTCAATAGCATCATCGCGACACCTGCTCGAATGGTTCTTCGAAGTAGAATTCATCCATGCGGTGCACCCCGAAATGCGCGCCGGGGTCATAGGCCCAGATGCCGTCTTCGGGAACGTTGCGCAGGCTTTTTGAAACGACGACCGGTTGCGGCGCGCCCGAGAGGATGCCGATGGCGTACTGCTGCTCGGCGTGGATATCGAGCATGCGGTGCCAGATACGGGTACGCTCGGTCCGGTCTGTGGTGTGCGACCAGGCGTCGGCCAGTTCGAGGAGTTCGCGGGCGGGTTCTTGATCGGGCGGCTCGCCCGTGCTGCCGCCGGTCACGTAGTACTGGCCCCACATGGGCCAGGCAAAGAATTCCTGGTTCGTGGGGGCGAGGTACTTGGGCGAGGTGCCGGGGGTGGGCAACCCGTTGTCCCAGCCGTACCAGACCGCCGCCATGCTGATGCCCGCGTAGACGCGGTTGCGCAGGATGTCGCGGTCGAGCGGGCGCATGATCAGCTTGATTCCCAGTTCGCCCCAAGTGTCCGTAACGATGGCGAGCGCGTTCTCGACCTCCTGCCGTTCGCCCGCGGTTTCGACCACGAACTCCATCGGCCTTCCGTCGGGCAGTTTGCGCAGGCCGGTTGGCGTGCGGTCCGTGAGGCCCATCTCGTCAAGCAGTGCATTGGCTGCGTCGATGTCGAGCTGCGACCACATCAGCAGGTCTTCTTCCTTGTAAAGAGGGCTGGAGGAGAGCGCCGTCATCCCGCCCTCTTCGGCGAGACCGAAATAGAGCGCGCGGTTGATCATGCGCCGGTCGACGCCCATGCTGAGCGCGCGGCGGAAGCGCACGTCGCGCATCACCTCGCGCCAGACGGGATCGCGGAAGTTCAGGTTGGGGTAGACGGCGATCTGGCTCGCCACGCCGCTGGCCCAGAGATAGACGTTGTAATCCGCGCCGTCCTGTTCGCCTTTCTTTAGGATGGCAACATCCGGGAAAGACAGCCCGCGCGCCTGCAGGTCGGATTCGCCCGCGTTGGTCTTGGCCGCCACCAGCCCCGCGCCCACGATGGTCATGTTCACGACGTCGATATAGGGCAGCTGAAAGCCGCGCGCGTCGACGCGGTGGTAGTAGGGGTTACGCACGAAAAGCTGCCGCGAGGTCTGGCCGCTGGCGCTCATCCATGGCTGAAGCGTGGGCAGGTCGGGGTTGTCGAACTTGTACATCTCGTCGCGGCGGTTGTGCAGCGCGGCCCAGCTTTTGACGCGGGCCTTCGACACCTCTTCGGCCAGTTTCTCGGGGTCGGCGAAATCGACGTGGAACTGCCGCAGGTAGTGCGCGGGGCGGTAGATGAAGGGCGGCGAGGCCTGCGCCAGCAGCGGCAGGAAGTCTGAATTGGGGCTCTCCCATTCGAAGACGACGGTGTAGTCGTCGGGGAATGTCACGCTGCCAAGCTTGCCGTCGACGGTCATGAATTCTGGCGGGCCGGAAGGCGTGATCTCGGAATTGCCGACCACTTTTTCCCACCAGTAGCGGAAGTCGGCAGAGGTAAACGGATGCCCGTCCGACCAGCGGTGGCCGGGGCGCAGGTGCAAGATGAACTTGCGGTCCTCAATCACCTCCACATCGCGCAGTATGTCGGGGTAAAGCTCGTAATTCTTGTCGTAGCCCACCAGCCGCGCGTAGCCCCAGACCACCATCTGGCGGACGTCCTTGGACCGGGTGACCATGGTCCGCAGGGTGCCGCCCTGTTTGCCGAAAGTGCGGCCCTTGGCCTCCAAGTCAACGACAAGCGGCGTCTCGGGCATGCGTTCGGCTATGGGGGGCAGGCTGCCGCTGGCGACCTCCTGCTGCCAGAAGGTTGTTTCCTGCAAGACAGGCTGTGCCCAGGCAGGCAGGGCAATGAGGCAGAGAAGGGCAATCAGCTTACGCATGGCAACGCACCATATGTCCGGGTTCCAGTTCACGCAGCGCCGGGGCCGATGTCCCTTCAAAGCGGAACATCTCGGGCCAGGTTGTCGGCGCACCCGCGCCTTTGGCGACAAGGTCGAGGTCGATGGGGCGGCCGATGTCCGGTTCGGGCTGCGCGGCGATCAGCGCCTTGGTGTAGGGATGCTGGGGATTGAAGAAAAGCGTGTCGGGCGGCGCCTGTTCGACGATGACACCCGCGCGCATGACCGCGACTTCGTCCGCGATGCGGGCGACGACAGCGAGGTCGTGTGAGATGAAGAGATAGCTGAGGTTCGCGCGGTCGCGGATGTCCTCAAGCAGCGTCAGGATCTGATCCTGCACCGAGACGTCGAGGGCCGATGTGGGTTCGTCGCAGACAATCAGCCTCGGGTCGAGGGTCAGCGCGCGGGCGATGGAGAGGCGCTGGCGCTGTCCGCCCGAGAAGGCGTGTGGATACCGTTTGAGCATATCGGGGTCGAGGCCGACCCAGCGCAGCATTTCGGCGGCCTTGTCGCGGCGGTCTGCGCGGCTGCCGATGCCGTGGATTTCCATCGGCTCGGTCAGCGCCTCCATCACCCGCATGCGGGGACTGAGGGATGAATAGGGGTCCTGAAAGACCATCTGAGCCTGCCGCTGGAACATGCGGCGGTCCTCGGGCGTCATGTCATGCACGTGGATCATCGTGGCGCCCACTGCGGCGTAGAAGGTCACCTCGCCACCGGGATCGGGTTTCTCGGCCCCCAGCGCCACGCGCGCGCATGTCGTCTTGCCCGAGCCGCTTTCGCCGACGACGGCGAGGGTCTTGCCCCGCTGAACCTGGAGGTTGACGTCCTTGCAGGCGGTCACGACCACGGGCTTGCGCCAGCCACCTGCGCGCATGGTGAAGCTTTTGGTGACGTTCTTGATGTCGAGGATCACGTCCTTGTGGCCGATGGGCTTGGCCGGTCTCGCGACCTCGGGGATCATTGGCGCGGCGGCGATCAGTTTCTCGGTATAGCCGTGGGCGGGGCTGCCTAGCACATGCTCGGCGCTGCCCGATTCCATCACCCGGCCCTTGTTCATCACCACGACCTGCTGGGCCATGTTGGCGACCACACCGAGGTCATGGGTCACAAGGATCACCGCCATGCCGGTGTCTTCCTTGAGGCGATTGATCAGCCCCAGCACCTGCGCCTGCGTGGTCACGTCGAGCGCCGTCGTGGGTTCGTCCGCGATCAGCAGTTCGGGCTGGGCGACCATCGCCATGGCGATCATCGCGCGTTGGCGCATACCGCCCGACATCTCGAAAGGATAGCTGCGCCAAGCGCGTTCGGGGTCGACGAAACCCACCTTGTCGAATTGTTCGAGCACCCGGCGCTTGGCCTCGCCGGGGCCAAGGTTGCGGTGCAGGCGCAGCACTTCGCTGACTTGGTTGCCCAGCCGGTGCAAGGGCGAGAGCGAGCGCATCGGCTCCTGAAAGATCATCGCGATGCGGTCGCCGCGCACGGAGCGCATGTGGCGCTCGGTCGCCTTGAGCAGGTCGGTCGTCTTGCCGCCGGTGGTGAAGTTCACGCGGCCGCCGCGCACCTGTGCCGTTCCGGGCAGGATGCGCAGCGCAGAGCGGCAGGTGAGGGTCTTGCCACTGCCACTTTCGCCCACGAGCGCCAGCGTCTGGCCCTTCTCGACCGAGAAGCTGACGTTCGAGACGACCGGCGGCGCGTCGCCGAACCCGATCGTGAGGGCGTCTACTTCGAGCAATGAGGTCATTCAGGTCCCGGGCGTCGTCGTGTGGCTACTTGGTTCCGAGTGAAGCCGATTTATCGCCCAGCGTCTAGGGCCTTACCGGCGGACGCTCTGGAGGTTCCCCGCGCGATGGGGCAACATGCCCCCGCAATGTCGCGTCATTTGCGCGGCGCATGAGAAGGAACGACACATGAGCCGACTGGACGCATTCATCAACCGCATGACCTCGCAGCGGGCCTGCCTCGACCACGCTGCCCGGCTGACGGCCGGTCTTGAGGGGCCGGTGTTTGAACTGGGGCTCGGCAACGGGCGCACCTATCATCACATGTGCGAGATCATGCCGGAGCGGGATATCTACGTGTTCGAACGCGCGGTTGCCTCGCACCCCGACAGCACACCGCCCGATGAGATGCTGATTCTCGGGGACGTGCACCAGACGCTGCCGCAGGCGCTGGAGCGGTTCGGGCGGACCGCCGTGCTGATCCACGCGGACCTGGGCGGGCATAACCCGGAAAAGAACGATGCCTTTGCCCGCGCCGTTTCGCCGCTGGTCGAGCCGCTGCTCGCCAAAGGTGGGCTGATGGTGGCGAGCGACCGGATGTATTTCGAGAACCTCAAGGAACAGGCATTGCCGGAAGGGGCGGTGCCGAACAGCTGTTTCATCTACGGCTAGGGGTTTCGCCAAGCGCCGCGCAGGCCATCGGCCGAGAAATGGCCTTGCGCCTTGACGCGCAAGATTCTAGCTTCGCGTCAAATGCGGAACGACGTTTTGCAATGTGAAACAACTGCTGGGGGAGGCGGCGGTATGAAGCGGGCGCGCGCGGCTGCTGGCCGACAGGCCGAGGTGTCATTGAACGGTACCGTGAGCATTTCGTCGGCGTCCTGCTGCCGGGGTCCGCAATGAACGACCACGCCACCGACCGGAAATTCGCCAATACGCTGGCACGGGGCCTTGGCATTCTGCGGGCCTTTCGGGCCAGCGACAACGGTCTGACGCATGCGGAAATCGCGGAGCGCACGGGGTTGCCCAAGCCCACCATCTCGCGGCTGACCTATACACTGTGCGAGTTGGGCTATCTCAGTCACCCCGGTCGCAACGAGCGTTTCCGATTGGGCCCCGCTGCTGTCGCGCTGGGTTCGGTCGCCTCGATCTCCATCGGTTTTGTCGAGCTTGTCTCGGACACGATGCAGCGGCTGGCGGACCAGACCGGGACGCTGGCGCTGATCGCGGTGCGCGACGGGGAGCGGATGCTGCTGGCCAAGACGTGGCGGCCGCAGGGCGTGGCGACGATCTGGCTCGAACCCGGTCACCGCATCCCGATGTTCGGCTCCTCCTCGGGGCAGGCGGTGCTGGCGACGATGTCGGATGAGAAGTTCTTCGGGTTCGAAAACGCTGCTGAGATGGCGGCTTTCCGTCAGGATGGGTATGACCAGTTGATCGGGCAGGGATTTAC
The DNA here is from genome assembly GCF_040811725.1 of Sulfitobacter sediminis. NCBI lineage: Bacteria > Pseudomonadati > Pseudomonadota > Alphaproteobacteria > Rhodobacterales > Roseobacteraceae > Sulfitobacter > Sulfitobacter sediminis. Next base: position 65,810 of record NZ_JBFNXX010000017.1, on the reverse strand, counting down.
GATTGCGCCCCAGGACACCCGCTATGCCAGTACCGTGAACGCGGTGAGCGTGCCCTACTACGCGCAGGAATTCGGCGAGGCCGTTGCCTTTACCTGTGGCGCGCTGCCCGAGGATCTGCCTGATACCCGCATGCTGGCCGAGGTCGGCCCCGCGCTGCGCGACGCGGTGCGCGCGCTGGAGAAACGCACAGGACATCCCCCCGCGCTGGCGCGGCGGGGCTGAGAGAACAAAGGAGAGACCGATGAGCGACAAGGTAGCCTATAGCCGTCACGGAGAGATCGCCGTGCTGCGGGTGCAGAACCCCCCGGTCAATGCATTGAGCCAGGAGGTGCGCGCGGGTCTGCTGGAAAAGCTGATGCAGGCCGAGGCCGATGAGGGCGTGAAAGCCGTTGTCATCGTGGGAGAGGGCCGTGCCTTTATCGCCGGGGCCGACATCAAGGAATTCGGCAAGCCGCCGCAGGAGCCCTGGCTGCCCGATGTCTGCAACCGGATCGAAGCCTCGCCTCTGATCGTCGTGGCCTCCATGCATGGCGTGTCTCTCGGCGGCGGGCTGGAGGTGGCGCTGTCGGCGCACTACCGCGTCGCGCAGCCCTCGGCGCGGGTTGGTCTGCCCGAGGTACACCTCGGCCTGCTGCCGGGCGCGGGCGGTACGCAGCGCCTGCCACGCCTGACCGGGGCCGAGAAGGCCATCGACGTCATCACCACGGGCCGTCACATCAAGGCCGCCGCGGCCTTGGAACTGGGCATCATCGACAAGGTCTCAGAGGGTGACCCCGAGGCGGTGGGCCTTGCCTATGCGCAGGACCTGCTCGACACAGGGGCAGAGCGTCGACCGGTCAGTGAACTGCCGGGACCGGACCCCATCGACTGGGATGCGACCTATGACGCGGTGCTGAAGAAAGGCCGTGGACAGATCAGCCCGGCACAGGCTGTGCGCGCCGTTCAGGCAAGCGCCGAGATGCCCTTTGACGAAGGTCTGAAGGCGGAACGCAAGATGTTCATGGACCTCATGCAGACCGACCAGCGTCAGGGGATGATCCACGCGTTTTTCTCCGAGCGGGCAGTGAGCAACTTGCCTGAGTTGAAAGGCGTAGAGCCGCGTGCGCTGCAATCCATCGGGGTAATCGGCGGCGGCACCATGGGCGCGGGCATCGCCACCGCCTGCCTGCTCGCAGGCATGAACGTGGTGCTCATCGAAATGAGCGATGACGCAGCCGCAGCGGCCAAGGAGCGGATCGCCGGCAATCTGTCTGGCGCGCTGAAGCGCGGGAAGATCAGCCAGGAGAAATACGACAAGCTGCTGGGCGTCGCCCTTGAGGTGAGCCAGAATTACGACAGTCTGAAGGACGTCGATCTGGTAATTGAGGCGGTGTTCGAGGACATGGGCGTCAAGAAAGAGGTCTTCGGCAAGCTCGATGCGGTCTGCAAGCCGGGCTGCGTGCTGGCCTCGAATACCTCTTACCTCGACGTCGACGAAATCGCGGCAAGCACGAGCCGCCCCGAGGACGTCATCGGCCTGCACTTCTTTTCTCCCGCGCATGTGATGAAGCTGCTTGAGGTGGTCGTCGCAGACAAAACCGCCACCGACGTCACCGCCACCGGTTTTGCCCTCGGCAAGGCGCTGGGCAAGGTTTGCGTGCGCGCGGGCGTTTGTGACGGGTTTATCGGGAACCGTATCCTTGCGCATTACCGCGATGCGCTGGGGCATCTGGTGCTGGACGGCGCCTCGCCCTTCCAGATCGACTCCGCACTAGTGGATTTCGGTCTGGCCATGGGGCCGCATGCGGTGTCCGACCTTGCCGGTCTCGACATCGGCTGGGCCACGCGCAAGCGCAAGGCGCCGCATCGGCACCCGGAAGAGCGCATCCCGACCTATATCGACCGGCTCTGCGAACAGGGGCATTTCGGGCAGAAGACGGGCGAGGGGTATTACATCTACGAAAAGGGAAAGCGGGGCGGGACGCCGAACCCCAAGATACCCGAGTTGATCAAGGCGGAGCAGGAAGAGCTGGGCATCACTCCGCGCGACTTTTCGGACGAGGAGATCGTCCGCCGCTACATGTGCGCCATGGTGAACGAGGCCGCCAAGGTCGTGGGCGAGGGTATCGCCAAGCGCCCGCTCGACGTGGATATGGTGCTGCTCTTCGGCTACGGTTTCCCGCGCTACTGGGGCGGGCCGATGAAATGGGCCGATATCCAGGGGCTGCCTAAGGTGCTCGAATGGATCAGAAGCTATGCCGAGGAAGACGCGTGGTTCTGGCAGCCTGCGCCGCTCTTGGAAAAACTCGTGGCCGAGGGCCGTACCTTTGACGATCTGAACAAGGAAGCAAGCGCATGAAACAAGCCGTTATCGTCTCTGCCACCCGTACCGGGCTGGCGAAATCCTTCCGGGGATCGTTCAACATGACCCACGGGGCCACGCTGGGCGGTCATGTGACCAAGCACGCCGTCGAGCGTGCGGGGCTGGAGCCCGGCGAGATCGAGGACATCATGATGGGCTGCGGTTTCCCCGAAGGCGCTACCGGGTCCAACATCGCGCGGCAGATCGGTTTGCGCGCGGGACTGGGGATCACCGCCTCGGGCGTGACGGTGAACCGCTTCTGCTCTTCCGGTTTGCAGACCGTCGCCATGGCGGCAAACGCGATCTGCCAGGAAGGCGCGGGGCCGATGGTGGCGGGCGGGGTCGAGAGCATCTCGATGGTGCAGCCCAACGTGAAGGCGGTGCGCGATCCCTGGCTGAACGAACACAAGCCCGAGGTCTACATGGAGATGATAGACACCGCCGATATCGTCGCCAAGCGCTACAACCTCAGCCGCGAATACCAGGACGAATTCGCCCTGATGAGCCAGCAGCGCATTCACGCCGCACAGCAGGCGGGAAAGTTCGACGATGAAATCGTGCCGATGACGACCACGATGGCGATGAAGAACAAGGAGACGGGCGAGATCACGCAGCACGAGGTGACGGTTGACCGGGACGAATGCAACCGCCCCGGCACCACACTTGAGGGCCTTTTGGGCCTTCAGCCGGTGCGTGAGGGTGGGCATGTGACGGCGGGCAACGCAAGCCAGCTGTCCGACGGCGCGGCGGCTGTCGTTGTGATGGACAGCAAGGAGGCCGAGAAGCGGGGGCTTGAGCCGCTCGGGGCCTTCAAGGGCTTCGCCGTCGCGGGTTGCGAGCCGGACGAGATGGGCATCGGCCCGGTCTTCGCCGTGCCGCGCCTCTTGGAACGTCACGGGCTGAAGGTCGACGATATCGACATCTGGGAACTGAACGAGGCTTTCGCCTCGCAGTGCCTCTACTGCCGGGACAAGCTTGGCATCGATCCGGAGAAGTACAATGTCAACGGCGGCTCCATCGCCATTGGCCACCCGTTCGGGATGACTGGCGCGCGGCTGACCGGCCACATCCTCTATGAGGGGAAACGTCGCGGTGCCAAGCTGGGCGTGGTGACTATGTGTGTCGGGGGCGGCATGGGTGCCGCCGGACTATTCGAGATTTACTGAGGAATTTGGGAGCGACAAGATGGACCTGAGCTATACCGATGAAGAAAAGGCCTTCCGCGAGGAAGTGCGCAGCTTCCTCAAGGAAAAACTGCCCAAGGAGCTTTCCGACAAGGTTGCGGGCACCGATGGTGACGACTTGACCAAGGAAGACATGGAACGCTGGCATGCGATCCTGAACGAGCAGGGGTGGCTTGCCCCCAACTGGCCCAAGAAGTTCGGCGGGGCCGAGTGGAACGCGGTGCAGCGGCATATCTTCGAAGAAGAAGCCGCCGCCGCAAATGCGCCGCGTATCGTGCCCTTTGGTTTCTCCATGCTGGCCCCGGTGCTGCAGAAGTTCGGTTCCAAAGAGCAGCAGGACTATTGGCTGCCGCGTATGCTGAACGGGGATGACTGGTGGTGCCAGGGCTATTCGGAGCCCGGAGCGGGTTCCGACCTTGCCTCGCTCAAGACCACCGCCGTCAAGAACGAGGCGGGGACCCATTACATCGTGAATGGGCAGAAGACCTGGACCACGCTTGGCCAGCACGCCAACATGATTTTCTGCCTTGTGCGCACCGACAAGGAAGCCAAGCAGCAGGAGGGGATTTCGTTCCTGCTGATCGACATGAACACGCCGGGTATCGAGGTGCGTCCGATCATCCTGCTGGATGGCGTGCACGAGGTGAACGAGGTCTGGTTCGACAACGTCGAGGTGCCGGTCGAGAACCTTGTGGGGGAAGAGAACAAGGGCTGGACCTATGCCAAATATCTGCTGACCCATGAGCGGACGAACATCGCGGGCGTTGGCTTTTCCCAGGCCGGTCTTGATACGGTCAAGCGGCTGGCCAGAGCCGAGATGGCGGGCGGCAAGCCGCTCATTCAGAACCCGCATTTTGCAGCGCGATTGGCGCAGGTCGAGATTGACCTGAAGGCGATGGCGACGACCAACATGCGCATCATCTCCAAGGCCGCCGCAGGCGAGGCACCGGGGGTCGAGGCGTCGATGCTCAAGGTGAAGGGGACCGAGATCCGGCAGGAGATCAACGATCTTGCGCGCCGCGCGGTCGGGACCTATGCCATGCCGTTTGCGTCCGAGGCGGTCGAAGGCTCCAACGCCGGACTGCCCGATCCGCTGGGCGCGGGACCGGTGGCGGCGAAGTATTTCAACAACCGCAAGCTGTCGATCTTTGGCGGGTCCAACGAGATCCAGAAGGGGATCATCGCCAAGGTCACCATGAGTGGGGGAGCGTAAGACATGAATTTCGATCTGACAGAAGAACGCCAGATGCTGCAGGACACGCTGCGCCGTTTCCTGCGTGAAAAATACGACACCGCGACGCGGAACAAGATCATCGACAGCCCTTCGGGCATGTCCGAAGAAATCTGGACGGAACTGGCCGAGCTTGGCGTCATCGGCGCGCTCTTTACCGAGGAGCAGGGCGGTTTCGGGGGCAAGGGTTTCGACATTGCCGTCGTATTCGAGGAACTGGGCCGCGCAGGTGTGGTCGAGCCGTTCCTCGATACCGCCGTGCTGGCGGGGGGGCTTGTGGCTGACCTTGGCAACGATGAACAGAAGGCGCTGGTCGAGGAGATCATCGGCGGGGCCTGCCAGATGGCCTTTGCCCATGGCGAGCCGACCAGCCGCTATGATCTGAACCGCGTGCAGACCTCGGCTAAGGTGGATGGCGATGACATCGTGATCAACGGTCACAAGGCCGTGGTTGTGAACGCCGAGGCGGCGGATCATCTGGTGATCTCGGCGCGTGAAAGCGGTGCGCCGGGCGATGATGCTGGCATTTCGCTGTTTCTCGTGCCTGCCGACACCAAGGGCGTGACCATTCAGGGCTATGCGCTGCTGGCCGGTGGGCGTGCGGCGGAGGTCATGCTGGACGACGTGCGCGTGCCGTCCTCGGCCCGGCTGGGCAACGCGGGCGAGGCATTCCCGGCGATCGAAAAGCGCATCGCGGCAGCCAATGTCGCGCAGGTGGCAGAGACGCTGGGTGCCATGGAGACCGCAACCAAGCTCACCAAGGACTACCTGATGACGCGCAAGCAGTTCGGGCGGCCCATCGGCACCTTCCAGGCGCTGGCCTTCCGCATGTCGGACCTGCTGATCGAGATGGAGCAGGCGCGGTCAGCCGTGATCAACGCGGCGGGACATCTTGAGGCAGACCGCAAGGCGCGCGAAAGCAACGTGTCGGCGGCCAAGAACCTGATGGGCCGCGCGGGGCGTCTGGTGGCCGAGGACAGCATCCAGTTGCATGGCGGGATTGCCATGACCAAGGAATACGAGCTGGCGCATATCGCCAAGCGGATAGTCATGGCCGACCACCGTTTTGGCGACACGGACCATCACCTCGAGCGCTTCATCGCCCTTGCCGCCGCATGACCAAGCCCGCGCATCCAAGGCCGCAGCCGGATGAGCAATACCTCATCCGGGACGAGACCGGCACCCAGACCCTGATTGGATACGTCGTTGACATCTCCGACGGGGTGCATGGGCGCTGCTTTCTGGACGTGGGGCCGCAGCACACCAACCGGCACAACGTGCTGCACGGTGGCATTGCGACCTGCATGCTCGACAACGCCTGTGGCTGCACCGGGTCGCTGACCGTGGACCCCAGCGGCAGGGCGCCGTTTCTGACCGTGTCGATGACCACGCATTTCATTGCACCGGGGCGTCCGGGGCGCGTCTGGGCCAAGGGCACGGTCAAGGGCGGGGGGCGCAGTATCCTCTATATCGACGGGGTGCTGGAGCATGAGGACGGCACGGTGATCGCGACCTCGACGGGGGTATTCAAGCGGGTGCCGCAGGAGAAGCTGACATGAGTGCAAGGCTTGAAGACGCAGGCGACCGGCTGATTGTCTGGAACGGGAATACCAAGAAGCGTGGAGCGCTGTCGCCGGAGCTTTATGCCTGTATTGCCGAGGCGATGGAGAAGGCGGCGGAGCCGCGCATCCGCGCGGTGATCCTGACCGCCGACGGGCCGTTCTTCTGCGCGGGCGGGAACCTCAACACGATCATCGAGCGGCGCAAGATTTCCGAAGAGGCGCGGCGCGGAAAGGTGGATGAATTGCACGATCTGGTGCGCGCGATCCGTGCCTGCCCGGTGCCGGTGATAGCCGCCGTCGAAGGCGGTGCAGCGGGGGCGGGGCTGAGCCTCGCGCTGGCCTGCGATCTGATCGTCGCGGCCAAGGATGCGAAGTTCACGGCAGCCTACGTCAAGGCGGGGCTGGTGCCCGATGGCGGGCTGACCTCGGCCATGGCGCGGCTGATCCCGCGCCCACTGGCGATGGAGATGTGCCTTTTGGGCCGTCCGGTCATGGCGGGACGCTTTGCCGATCTGGGGGCGGTCAACCGGCTTGCCGCGCCGGGCAAGGCGATGGAGGAAGCCATGGCGCTGACGGATGCGATTGCCGATGGGCCGCGACAGGCGCAGGGGGTGATCCGGGGGCTGGTGGCTGACGCGTTCGAGGCTTCGGAGGCCGATCAACTCGATGCGGAGCGCAATGCGATGGCTGCGGCTTCGGGTCGGGACGAGGCCGCCGAGGGGATCGCGGCCTTTCTTGAAAAACGCAAGCCGTCTTACCGCTGAAACATTGCAGACAAAGGGTGTTCAACCATGGCACGGGTAGAAGATTTCCTTGCCCATCAAGTTCAGACGCGGCTCGACGCGCTGGCCTTTGCCGACAGCATCGGCACGCGCTGGAGCTATGCCGACCTTGACCGCGCGAGCGACGCGCTGGCGGCCGTGCTGAAGGATGCGGGCGTGCGGGCCAACGACCGGGTGCTGATGCTGTCGGAGAACTGCGCTTCGGCGATCGCGGTGCTCTTTGCAAGCTGGAAGCTCGATGCCGTGGCGATCCCCGTCAACGCGCGGCAGACCGGGGGAGAGATCGAGCGGATCGTGAACCATGCCACTCCGGCTGTCGTGCTGATGACGACGGCTGTTTCCTCGGATGCAACCGCACATGCGGAGCGCATGGGGGCCGCGGAGATCACCGGCGATTTCGGGACGATGCACATGGCGGTGCGCGCCTCCAACCCCGACACTGATCTGAGCGACGTCGCCGTCCTTCTTTATACCACCGGGACCACGGGCGACCCGAAGGGCGTCATGCTGACCCATGAGAATATGCGCTTTGGCGGGATCGCCTCGGCCAACCTGCGCAAGATGACACCCGAGGACGTGATCTATGGCGTGCTGCCGCTCACGCATGTGTTCGGGCTGGTGTCGGTTGTGACTGCCGTTTGCTACGCCGGCGCGACCGTACGGCAGGAGGCGCGGTTCTCGGCGGCCAAGCTCTATGACGCCGTGATGGAGGATGTCACCGTCCTGCCCGCCGTGCCGCAGATGCATGCGCTGGTGATGCAGTACACCAAGGAGCAGGGGCTGGCGAAGCTGAACTCTCCGTGCCTGCGGTATGTCTCATCGGGCGGCGCCCCGCTGGACCCTGCGTGGAAGCGCAAGGCGGAGGCCTTTTATGGCCTGCCTTTGCAGAACGGCTATGGCATGACCGAGACGACGTCTGGGGCGTCGGCCACGCAGAACCCGCTGGGGTCGCCGGATATTTCCTGCGGGCCGAAGACACCGGGCACCGAGGTGCGGATCGACGATCAGGCGCCGGGCGGCAACGGGGCAGGCGAAGGAGAGGTGCTGGTGCGGGGGCCGCATGTGATGCGGGGGTATTACCGGAACCCTGCCGAGACGTCGAAGGCGCTGGATGAAGATGGCTGGTTGCACACAGGCGATCTGGGCAAGATCGACGAGAAGGGGCATCTGCACATCCTGGGTCGCTCGAAAGAGCTGATTATCCACGGCGGTTTCAACGTTTATCCCCCAGAAGTGGAGGCGGCAATCAACGATCACCCGCAGGTGATCCAGTCGGCGGTGATCGGTCGGGCCAAGTCCGGGGATGAGGAGGTGCTGGCCTTTGTCCAGATCGCGGAAGGTGACACGCTGGAGGCGGAAGACTTGCGCGCCTTCGTGAAGGAGCGGCTGGCGGGCTACAAGCGGCCAAGCCAGATCATCATCGCGACGGAATTGCCGGCGGCACCGACCGGAAAGCTGCTGAAGCACAAGCTGCTGGATGCTTTCGCGGATCGGTTGGGCTGATCCGGGCGCTCATCGCTGCCCTGCGAGCGCTCTTCGCGGAGGGATGCCCCCGCGTTTCTCGATCAGGCGTAGACGCCTTCCGCCGCCGCTCTGATTTCGCGGATGTTGGCGCCGTAGGGTGCCGGATCGCTGACCGATCCGCCCTTGAACACCGCTGATCCGGCCACCAGCACGTCCGCACCCGCCTGTGCGACGATGGGTGCGGTCTTGGGATCGACGCCGCCGTCGATTTCGATGTGGACCGGGCGATCGCCGATCATCGCGCGCAGGGTTCTGATCTTGTCCGACATGTCGATGAACTTCTGCCCGCCGAAGCCGGGGTTCACGGTCATCACGCAGATGAGGTCCGTGAGGTCCAGCAGATGCGCCACCGCTTCTGCCGGGGTGCCGGGGTTTAGCGCCACGCCTGCCTTGGCACCGCTGGCGCGGATCGCCTGCAGGGTGCGGTGGATATGTGGGCCTGCCTCCACATGGGCGGTTATCACGTCGGCACCGGCCTTGGCGAAATCCTCGATGTAGGGGTCCACCGGTGAGATCATCAGGTGGACGTCCATAACACCCTTGATATGGGGCCGGATCGCCGCGCACATGGCGGGGCCGAAGGTGATGTTGGGCACGAAATGGCCATCCATCACGTCGACATGCACCCAGTCGGCACCCTGTGCCTCGACGGCTGCGCATTCCGCGCCGAAGTTGGCGAAATCGGCGGCGAGGATGGAGGGGGCTATCTTGATCGAGCGGTCAAAGGTCATGGGCAGCGTCTCCTTTGGCGCTCTCATACCGGGGCGCGGCGCGGGGGGAAAGCGTGGAATTGAGTTGTAGGGGAAAGATGAAGCGGGGGGTCGCGCACAGTGCCCTGTCTCGCAAAGGGCGCTGCGTCTGGTTTTCAGGGTGGCGGGGTTCTGGCCGGTCGGTATGGTCCGAGGGTGGTTTTCAGAGGTCGATCTCCAGTATCCCGCCTGCCTGTGCCGCGCGGCTCTGGCAGAGGATCATCGCGGTCTCGCGCTGCTGGGCGGAGAGGACGAAGTCGCGGTGCTCGACCTCTCCAGCGATCACGCCGCATTTGCAGACGCCGCAGATGCCGTCGCTGCATTTGATGTCGACATGGATGCCAGCGGCGATGAGGGCGTCGGAGGCGGTCTCGTCGGCGCGCACGGGTATCTCGCGGCCTGAGCGGAGGCGCAGGGTGAAGGGGTGGTTCACGTAGTCCGGCACTTCGGGCGTGCTGAAGTACTCGAGGTGGCGGGCCTCTGAGGGAATATGTGCGGCGGTGGCGTGGTCCATGACGGCCTGCATGTACGCGTCCGGGCCGCAGGTGTAAACGTGGGTTCCTTTGGGCAATGCGGACATGATGGCGGGGAGGTCGGCGCGGGTGCCTTCGTTGGAAATGTGCAGATGCACGCGGCCGGACCAGGGCATCTCTTGCAGCAGGTCCGCGAAAGCTGCGTTGTCGCGTTTGCTGCTGGAGTAGTGCAGGGCGAAGGGTTTGCCCAAGGCGTGGAGGCGGTGGGCGAAGGCGATCATCGGGGTGACACCTATACCGCCGCCCATCAGCAGCGAATGAGGGGCATCTTCGGCAAGATCGAAGTGGTTCATGGGTTTGGAGACGAAGACGCGCCGGCCCTTTGTAAAGACGCGGTGCAGCAGCGCCGAACCGCCGCGGCCCGCATCCTCGCGCAGGACGGCGATGGTGTAGCGGCTGCGGTCGGCAGGGTCGCCCATCAGGGAGTAGGGGCGCAGGAATTCGGGGGCGACGACGATGTCGAGGTGCGCGCCCGCGGTCCATTCGGGCAGGTCGTGGCCCTGCGGGTGCTGGAAGTCGTAGAGGGTGACGTGATCTGTGAGTTTCTCGGCGCGGGTGATGCGGAGGTCGAGCACAGGAGCGTCAGCGTCGCGGTCGCGCCTGTAGAGGTGCAGGTGATCGGTTTCGCCGCGCGCGGTCCTGGCGCGGTGTTCGTCAGCCGAGACAAGGTCGGCGTGCGCCTTGATCCCGGCCTCGCGGTTCATCGGGTCGGGGTAGGGCCAGGGGTGCGGGGCGAGGGGCGCGGGGTAGACGGCAAGGGTCTGGTCCTCGAACTTGAGGTCGAGGTCGGTTTGCAGGTCGCGGGCGTTCACTGGCGCAGCGGGAATGCCATAGCCACCGTCGGGCTTGCGCTCGATGTCCCACCACCATTTCTTGACCGGGTTCAGGCCGCCTTTGCCGACCTTGTCGTCTAGCTTGGCCAGCAGAGGCGCTGCAGCGGGTAGGTTGGACGCGATCCATCTGAATGGCGTCTCGGCAAAGAGGCCTTCGAGGTTCCAAGGGCAGGTTTTCATGCAGCGCCCGCACATGGCGCCGCCCTGGTTGGTGATGCGGTAGGTGGCGCATTTCTGGCTGTCGGATTTCCAGATTTCGTAGCCGTTGAACATGCGCTTGGGCCCGGCGGTTATCGCCCCCGAGGGGCATTCGCGGGCGCATTTGTTGCAGGCTTCGCAAAAGGCTTGCAGGCCGAAGTCGATGGGCCTGTCGTGGGTAACGGGCATCGTGGTGGTGACGACGCCGGATTTCAGACGTGGCCCAAGGAAGGGGTTCAGGATGACCTCTCCGATGCGGCTGACTTCGCCGAGGCCGGAGAGCAGCAACAGCGGCGGTTGCAGCACGTCGCCGTCCATCACCGTATGCGCCTTGGCCGGATATCCGAGGTTGCGCAGGTGCTGCGCGATCGCGCCGCCGAGGACGGCAAAGCGGAGGTAGGCGCGCATGGACTGGCTGACGCTGATCCAGTCGTCGCCCGAGGCACCCTCCATCGTCTCGAAGCCCTGATCGACGATCATGCTGAGCGCCTGATCGTGGGGCGGGTCGATGGGGGTGCCGGTGGCGTCGTGGCTGTACCATGTCCAGTCCGGGCAGGCCGAGAGCCCCGCCGCGTCGATGCCGAGGAAGTAGCTGGCGGCCTTCAGGTTGGTTGCATTGCGCGCGGGGTCGGTTTCGGTTGGGTCCGACGTGATGTCGCCATCCTGCAGCAGGATGAGCGCGCCGAGCAGGCGGCGCTGGGCGGCTGAGGGGGCGGACTTGATGACGTGGTGGCCGCCTTTCATGGCGTCCTGCACTTTGGGTCCCATGTCGCCGAACTGGCCGCGTGCAAACATGTCTGTGCGCTTGGGGATGCGCGGGACGTTGGGGGCATCGATATAGGTGGTGGGTTTGTCGATGCGTTTGAGCCGTTCAAACGGATGCGGGCCTGCCGCGAAATCGCGCCGGGCGAAGGGGTCTTGCGTGCGGTCGCTGAGACCGCCGTGGGTGCCCAATTGCCATGCGAGGCCGCCGATCACCGAGACGGGCTGTTCGGCCAAGGGCGAAAGCGGCAGGTCCGGGGCAAGGTCCATGTCGGTACTGACCACGGCAAGGCCAAAGCGTTCGCCGATCCACGGGGCCTTGAGCGCGTCCCCTTCCCAGACCGTCAGGCCTGCCGCCAGCGCGCAAAGGCCCGGGTTCAGATCGGATGTCGTCGCCGAATGCACGCGCGCGTCGAAGCCCAGCTGGCGAATGTACTCGGCCAGCACCGTCGCGTTCTCGGTTGCGCGCAGGGCGGCGCGCTGGGCCTGCGCGTCGATGATCCAGTCGCTGCCCGGCTCATCGGGGCGGGGGTCGCGGGGGTAGGCGTTCAGGATCACGAGGGCATGGGTATGCGCAGGCAGGGGTGTTGCGGGCGCGCTGGCCGCGTCACGCAGGTTGGCCATAATGACGTCGACGCCTGCCGCCAGCGTCTTGGTCTGCCGTTCGCGCAGGTCGCGCGCCAATGCCCCGGTGCCGGGGCTCTGGCGCGGCTTGTCGAGGCGGGCTGCGTCGGGGAGGGCGCAGATGCCCATCATCGAGGCGTCGTTGTAATAGCCGAAGGCCTTGAGGTGGTTAGCGCGATCTGCCGGGTCTTCTGGGATGATCGCGCGCACCGGGTTGACGGGACCGGTGCGCAGCACGTCCATCATCGCCTGAAAAGGCCCCATCGCGTTGACGATGCTTTCCGGGTGCTCGGGCCGGGAAAAGGACACCTCGGGGAAGGGGATGTCGGGAAACTCCGCCAGCGGCGCGCGCAGGCGGGCCAGGCGTTCCAGCGGGTAGCCGCCAAGGTGCACGGGACGCGATCTGGAGGAGAAAAACTTCATGGCTTTCCGTGCCATAGGCAGGCGGCAAAAGCCAGTGCGCGCTTGACAGCCTGCCCGCCCCCCGCCCATCCTTTGCCAAAACATAAGGGAGGATACCATGACCACTTTCAACCGCCGTCAGGCGCTTGCCACCATGACCGCCGCAACCGCCGTGGGCCTTGCCGCCCCGGCACTGGCGCAGAACCGCAAGATCGTCGTGGGCGCGCTACGCTTTACCAGCCACGCAGGCAGCTTTGTCGCCTACGAGCGGGGCTATTTCGCCGATGCGGGGCTCGACGTGGAACTGCGGTTCTTCGAAGCCGCGCAGCCGATGGCCGTGGCGATTGCGAGCGGAGACGTGGATTATGCGGTGACCGCGATTTCCGGGGGCCTCGTGTCGCTTGCCGACAAGGGCGCGATCAAGGTGATCGGAGGGGCGTTGCAGGAGGAGGAAGGGATCGACGGGCAGAAGATCCTTGTATCGGACGCGGCCTTCAAGGCGGGCATCGACGCGCCCGGCAAGCTGGGCGGCAAGTCATGGGGTGTGACGCAGGCGGGGTCTTCGTTCCATTACATGGGATCGAAGATGGCTGCAGCCGAGGGGATCGAGTTGTCCTACAAGCCGTTACAGAAGGTCGGCGCGATCATCGGTGCGCTCAAGTCGGGCCAAATCGACGCCTGGTCCATCGTGCCGCATATCGCCAAGCCGCTGGCGGGGTCGGGTGCCGTGCATATCGTCGGCAACGTGTCGGACTACGTGAAGGATTATCAGGTCACGACGGTCTTTACCTCGGCCAAGAACGCGAGCGACGAGCGGGAACTGACGCAGAGCTTTCTGGGCGGGTTTTCCAAGGGGGTTGCGGATTACAACGCGGCGATGATCGCCAAGGACGGGGGCGAGGATGGTGTCAACGCGATGGTCGAGCTTATTCACAAGTACGTCTACACCGACCGGCCGCTGGACAAGGCGGCGCCGTCGATTATCAACGGGACGATGCGGCTGAACGAGGGCGCGGCGCTGAACGTAGCGAGCGTTCGCGATCAGCTTGAGTGGTTCCAGTCGGAGGGGCTGGTCGATGCGGGCATCACGCTCGATACGCTGATCGATACGTCTTACGTGGAGACGATGGGGGCGTAGCGCGCACCTTTCAACTGTCTTGCCCGGCGGTACGCCGGGCATCGCCCTCCCTCCCACAGGAGGGCGATTTTGACCTTACCTCCCGCACCTCCGTTTCAGTTTTGGAGTGCGTGGTTCTGACCGGCAGTGTACCAAACGCCCTCCAGGGAGGGCGATGCCCTCAGCGCAAGACGAGATATTCCCTTGGACCTCTCAGCCCAGAACATTCACCACCACTACGGCCCGACCGAGGTGCTGCGGGACATCACCCTCGATGTCCCTTCGGGGCGGATCGTTTGCATTGTCGGCCCCTCGGGCTGCGGCAAGTCTACCCTGCTGCGCCTGTTGGGCGGTCTGGAACAGCCGACAAAGGGCAAGGTGCTGCAACTGGGCGCACCACCCGAAGGCTGTCTCAATCCGCTGACCTATATCTTTCAGGACTTCGCGCTGCTCCCGTGGCGGACGGTGCGTGGGAATGTTTCGCTGGTGCTGGAGGATCATCGGCTTTCCGGCGCTGAAACAAAGGACATCATCGCCGATGTCCTCTCGCGCACGAAGCTGTCGGATTTCGCGGATGCTTTGCCCAAGCAACTCTCCGGCGGGATGAAGCAGCGCGTCGCCATCGCGCGGGCGCTGGCCGTGAACCCCGCCGTGATGCTGATGGACGAGCCGCTTTCGGCGCTGGATGCGCAGACGCGGGAACTGCTCATGGACGATCTGGTCAGTCTCTGGACCCGCCAGCCCTTCACCGCCGTCTACGTCACCCACAACCTCGCCGAAGCGGTACGGCTGGGCCACCGGATCGTGGTGCTGTCGCGTCTTCCGGGGCAGACCCGCGAGATCGTGGAGATCGACACGCCGCTGGCCGAGCGCCAGTACGGCGACGCGGCACTGGAGGAACAGCAGCAGCACCTCTGGGGGCTGATGCGCGAGGAAGCGGCAGCGGCGGATGCGGAGCTGATCCATGTCTGAGGGCGCGCAGGAGGTCAGGTTTCGTGGCGGCGGCTTCACGCCGCAACGCAGGCGGGGGGTCGGGCTGATCGTGTTTGTCGTGCTGATCCTGCTGGCGGAATGGGGGACACGGACGGGATTCATCTCGCAACTGACGCTGCCGCGGCCCAGCGACGTGGCCTATACATTCGTGGAGCTTTACAACTCCGGGCTGCTCTTCAAGCACCTGATCCCGTCGCTGACGCGCCTTGTCGTGGGGGCGGCCATAGGGGCGACGCTCGGGATTTCGCTGGGCGTGCTGATCGGCCTTTTCTCCCTCGTCCGCGCGGGACTTGTCCCGCTGGTCGCCGCGATATTCCCCATTCCCAAGATCGCGTTGCTGCCCCTCTTCGTCATCTGGTTCGGCATCGACGAGGCCAGCAAATACGCGCTGATCGCCTTCGGCACCTTCACCCCCACGGTCGTTGCCACCTATGGCGCGGTGGACAACGTGGACCGCACGCTCATTCGCATGGGGCAGAGCTTCGGGCTAAGCTGGCGCTCTATCGTGGGAAAGATCGTGCTGCCCGGTGCCATGCCAGGGATTCTTTCCGGCCTGCGCATTTCGCTGACCATCGCTATCATCCTGCTGGTCGCCGCGGAAATGCTGGGCGCGGAATACGGCATCGGGGCGTACATCCTTCAGGCGGGCAGCCTTTACGATCTGGAGCGGCTCTTTGCGGGCGTGGTGATCCTGTCGGTTCTGGGCGTCATCGTATCCACGGGGATCGGCGCGGTAGAGCGGCGGGTGCTGCGCTGGCGGGTTTGACGGGAACCAAGCGATCCCCGGAACGGTTGTCTGTCTGAATCTGTGCAAGGACATCACACATGGCAGACATATCCGAAGGCGACAAGGTGGAATGGGACTGGGGCGACGGCACCGCGACGGGCCTCGTGCAATCCACCTTCGCGGAAAAGACCACCCGGACCATCAAGGGCTCTGAGGTGACGCGCAACGGGTCAAAGGATGACCCGGGGCTCTACATCGAGCAGGAAGACGGCGACAGCGTGCTCAAGCTCGCCTCGGAGGTGCGCAAGGCATGACGCCAATCGCCGCGACCGATCTGGTCTATGTGACCGACGATCAGCCGGGGATCACCCGGCGGCGGCGCGGGCGCGGCTTTACCTATATCGCGCCTGACGGCACGACCATCGCGCGCGGGGCGGAGCGTCAGCGGCTAGAAGCCCTGGCGGTGCCTCCAGCTTACGAGAAGGTCTGGATGTGTCCATTGCCGAACGGCCATCTGCAGGCGACTGGTCTGGATACGCGGCAGCGCAAGCAGTACCGCTATCACCCGGACTGGGCCGAGGTCCGCGCGCAGACGAAGTTCGACCGCCTGGTGCAGTTCGGCGAGGTACTGCCGCGTATCCGGCGCCGGGTGCGGCGCGATTTGAAAGAGGACGTGGGCGAGCGGGCCTTTGCCCTGGCGAGCGCCGTGGCGCTCATTGACCGCACGGCGATCCGGGTGGGCAACCCGGATTATACCGAGGAAAACGGCAGCTATGGCGCGCTGACCCTGCGGCGCAAGCACCTGAGCCTTGACGATAACCGGATCGAGATGCGCTACACCGCGAAGGGCGGCAAGACGGTGCGCAAGGGGATTACGGACAAGCGGCTTGCGACGATCCTCGAGAAGATCAGCGACCTGCCGGGAGCGGAAATACTGACCTGGATGGACGAGGAAGGTGACGTTCACACGCTCTCGTCTTCAGCGTTGAACACCTACATCGCCGAGGCGGCGGGGACCGACGACGTGACCGCCAAGACGTTCCGGACGTGGAAAGGCACGCTGGCGGCCTTTGAGGTGGCGGAGAAGGGCGCGGCCACGATCAAGGCCATGGCCGAAGCGGCGGCGGCCGAGTTGAGCAATACCGCGACGATTGCGCGAAACAGCTACATTCATCCGGCAGTGATTGATCGCGCCGGCCAAGAACCTTTGCATGTTGAGGGGTACGACAGGGCCGACCTGCGCCTGAGCGAAGGACGGCTTCTGAGGTTTCTTGAGGCGGGGTGACGGCTGAGGACACGTCCGCGTTGCGGAGGAACCAGACACCGAGCACCCAAGCAACATTGACCTTTGATGCCATTCGCGGTGATCGTTATCCGTCGACCGTGAAACTTGTCACAGCATTCATAAAATCGGAGATGGTCAAATGATCGAAGTGGACTGGGCGCGCCTGAAAGCGCACGAACTGCGCGCCCTCGCAGATAAGAACGCAGTTGTGATTCTGCCCATTGCATCGATCGAGCAGCACGGGCCGCATTTGCCTGTGATGACCGACACTCGTCTCGGTCAAGAAATTGCACATCGCGCGGCGCGCAAGGCTTATGGCACACGGCCTGTCGTGGTGACACCTGTGGTTTGGTCAGGCCTATCCGAACATCACATGCCGTTTGGCGGCACGTTGATCCTCAGTCATGACACATTCCGGCGGGTCGTGCGGGATTTGATCGATTCCATCACGCGCCAAGGTTTTCGCGATATTCTGATTTCCAACTCCCACGGCGGAAACATCATCGCGATGCAGCAGATCTTGGACGAACTGGCTCCCTTTTCACAAGCTACGCTGGTAGCGACCACCTATGTCAGCGAAGCAGGTGAGGCGCTGTCTCAACATCTTGAGGATCAACCGGGTGTCATGCACGCAGGTGAGGCTGAAACCTCGATGATGATGGTGTGCGAACCAGAACTGGTTGACGACAGCGATCTTGGTGGGCTGGCAAGCCCCATGGACGGCAAGAAGTTCCTGCAAGCTGGAAAAGGATCGTATCGCTGGAGGCCATTCGCGCACGTGACCAAAAATGGTCTTGCGGGAAACCCAGTGCGGTCAAATGTGGACAAGGGTGAAAAAATGCTGGAGGCCGCGGCGGAAGCAGTCGCGCGTTTGATTTGTGACCCAGAGACATGGGCTGTGCCCAATGACCAGCGTCTGGACTCCACAGGGGGCGTGCCATTCAGGGATTGAAAACACAAACCGCTGATAAGAAACATGCCTCATGATTTGGGCACCTTTGTCAGCATGGGGCTCAATCCCGACCTTTCCCGCAACCGCCGACCTGATCTTCCGTGGCTTGCATTCTGCAGCATCTGGCCCCCGCCGTCTGACAAGGCTATCAAGGCCGGAAGCCGGAGAGGATCTGCCCATGACCACCACCCACGAAGCGGATGAGGACGTCCGGAACCGGGACATCAAGATCTACGTGAACGGTGAGATCGTGCATCGGGACGCGGCGAAAGTCTCGGTCTATGACGCGGGCTTCATGCTGGGGGATGGCATCTGGGAAGGGATGCGGCTTTACGACGGGGTCTGGGCGTTCTTTGACGAGCACATGGACCGGTTCTTCAATTCCTGCAAGGCGATCTCTCTGGATGTGGGCATGGATGTCGAGGGCATCCGCGCCGCCATGCGCGCAACGCAGGAGGCAAATGACATGCACGCGGACGTGCATTGCCGTCTGATGCTGACGCGGGGCATCAAGGACAAGCCGTTTCAGCACCCCAAGCTGAGCACCACGGGGCCGACGCTGGTGATCATCATGGAGCATTCGAAGCCGGTGGACCGCTTGCAGACGCGGGGCATCCGGCTGGCGAGCGTGCCGCAGGTGCGGGGGCTGCCGCATAGCCAGGACCCCAAGCTGAACTCGCATTCCAAGCTGAATTGCATCATTGCTTGCCTGCAGGCCGAGCAGGCGGGGGCGGACGAGGCGTTGATGCTGGACCCGCATGGGTTCGTGAACACCACCAATGCCTGCAATTTCTTCATCGTCCGGCGGGGCGAGGTTTGGACCTCGACGGGGGATTACTGCATGAACGGGGTGACGCGGCAGAAGGTGATCGATCTGTGCCGCGCCAATGGCATCCCGGTCTTCGAGAAGAATTTTTCGCTTTACGAGACCTACGGGGCGGACGAGGCGTTCCTGACGGGCACCTTCGGGGCGCAGACGCCGGTGGCGGAGATCGACGGGAAGGTCATCGGGTCCGGTGAGCGGCCGATCACGCGGCGGATACAGGCGCTCTACAAGGAGGCGATCCGGGCGCATGTGGCGGCGTTGAAGGGGTGATGGGGCGGGTGTCCCCGTGGGGACGAGAAGGATACTCGATTTCTTTTCAGTACGTTGCGCTGAAATTTACGAACAAGTAGGGATTCTCGTGGGGCGATGAAGTTGTCCCGCCAGGCCCCGCCGGGCATCGCCCTCTCTCCCCCCGGAGGGCGATTTAGGCGTTGCAAATAGCGCGCCGGTTCCGTTTCCCTGACCGTCACTTGTCGCGGTCTTGTTGCGATGCCCTCCAGAGAGGGCGATACCCGGCTGGGCCCTACTCCTGAGGCACATCCCCGATCAGGATTGCGCGAAAATCGTTGACGTTGGTCCCGGTGGGGCCGGTGACGAAGAGATCGCTCACCGCGTCGAAAGCCGAATAGGCATCGTTGGCTTGCAGACAACCCATCGGGTCGACGCCCGCCGCGCGCATGCGCGCCGCTGTTGTGTTATCGGCAAAGGCACCGGCGTTGTCCTCAGAGCCGTCGATGCCGTCGGTGTCGGCGGCAAGTGTAGTGACCCCTTCAACGCCTTCCAGCGCGAGCGCCAGAGACAGCTGCAATTCGCTGTTCCGTCCGCCGCGTCCCTTGTGGCGGAGCGTCACCGTGGTCTCTCCCCCCGAGAGCAGCACGATGGGGGCGGGGTGCGGAAAGCCGGTGTCTTTCACCTGACGCGCTAACGCGGCGAGCACTTGGGCGACGTCGCGGGCCTCGCCCTCGATCCGGTCGGAGAGGACCCAGGCGGCAACGCCGCGCGCGCGGGCGGCCTCTGCGGTCGCCTCCAGAGAGATCGCGGCGGAGGCGATGACCTGCGTTTCGACGCGGCCCCTGTCAGGTGCGGGGGCGCTGTCCGGGGTGGTTGCGAGGTAGGTCATTAGCGTGTCAGGCAATGCGATGCCGCGTGCGCGGATCATCCCCGCGACCTCGGCAAAGGTTTTGCGCCCCGGCACTGTGGGCCCCGACGCAACCTCGCCCGGTGCGTCGCCCGGCACGTCGGAGACGATGAAATTACAGACCCGCGCGGGGGCGGCCAGTTCGGCGAGCCGTCCGCCGTTGACGCCGGAGAAGCATTTGCGGATGTCGTTCATCACCGAGATCGGCGCGCCTGAGGCGAGGAGCGCCTGGTTCAGGGCTTGCAGATCGGCGAGTTCGAGCCCCTCGGGTGGGTCGGGGAGCAGCGAGGAGCCGCCGCCGCAGATGAGGCCGATCACCAGATCATCCGGGCCCAGCCCTGTCACCGCGTCCTTAAGCTCTTGGGCCGCCGCGATCCCGGCTGCGTCAGGGACGGGGTGAGCGGCTTCGAGCACGCGAATGTTCCGGCAGGGTGCCGCGTAGCCGTAGCGGGTGACGACGACACCCTCGTAGGGGGCCTGCCACAGGGTCTCGAAGGCCTGCGCGAGTTGCGCGGCCCCTTTGCCCGCGCCGACAACGACCGTGCGGCCTTTGGGCGGGGTGGGCAGTTTGCCCGTCAGAGCCTCCATTGGATCAGCGGCAGCAACCGCGGTTTGGAAGAGGTGGCTCAGGAAGGCGCGATTGCGGTCGGTCATGGACAGGTTCCCGGATCAGCTTGATCCGAAGATATCCCTTGTGAAGACCTTGTCTGCAACATCCGACAGGTCCGGCGAGTTGCGGTTGGCGACGATGACGTCACTTTCCTTCTTGAAGGTCGCGAGGTCGGTGATGACTTCGCAGTTCATGAACTTCTTCTTGTCGGCAAGCAGGGGCTCGAAGATCACCACGCGGATGCCCGCATCGCGGATGTCGCGGATCACGCCCTGTACCGAGGATTGCCGGAAGTTGTCAGAGCCTGCCTTCATCGCCAGACGGTGCACGCCGACGGTGCCGGGGTTCATCGCGATCACCTGGGCGGCGATGAAATCCTTGCGGGTCTTGTTGGCCTGCACGACGGCGCGCATGAGGTTCTGGGGAATGTCGGAGAAGTTCGCCAGCAGCTGCTTGGTGTCCTTGGGCAGGCAATAGCCACCGTAGCCGAAGGAGGGGTTGTTGTAATGCGTGCCGATCCGAGGGTCGAGGCTGACGCCCTCGATGATCTGACGGGAATCGAGCTGGTGGCTGAGGGCATAGCTGTCCAGCTCATTGAAGAACGCCACACGCAGCGCGAGGTAGGTGTTGGCGAAAAGCTTGATCGATTCCGCCTCGTCCGGGCCGGTGTAGAGGACGGGGATGTCCGTTTCCTCAGCCCCTTCGACGAGCAGGTCGGCGAAGATGTGGGCGGCAGGCGTGTCCGCGCCCATGACGATCCGGGAGGGATGCAGGCTGTCGTAGAGGGCCTGGCCCTCGCGCAGAAATTCAGGGCAGAATAGGATGTTGTCAGATTTCAGCGTTTCGCGCATCCGGCGGATGAATCCTACGGGGATCGTGGATTTGACGATGACGGCGGCGTCCGGGTGCGTCTCGACCGCGAGCTTGATCACCGCCTCGACCGAGGAGGTGTCGAAGAAGTTGGTCTTGGGATCGTAATCGGTGGGCGTTGCCACCACCACGAAATCCGCGCTTTCGAGAGCGGCCTCGCCATTCGTGGTCGCGCTGAGCTTGAGCTCTTTCTCCGCCAACGAGGTCGAGAGTGCCTTTTCCTCGATGGGCGATTTGCGCGCGTTGATCTGCGCGACCCGTTCTTCCGAGATATCCACCGCCACCACGGTATTCTTCTGGGCGAGCAGGACCGCGTTGGAAAGACCAACGTATCCGATCCCGAAAACAACGATTTTCATGAAATTTTCCCGGTATTCTGTATTGGGGCCCATACCTTTCACATCCCGGAAAGGCTGGCAATATATGCGCCAAAGCCGACCTTCTGCCATGCGGGTGGGGCAGGGACGCAATCGGGCTGGTCATCCGGTGCGGTGCCGTGAATACTGCGCCGGGGGGACTGCTTTTGAATATCCTTTTCATCATGTATGACCAGTTGCGGTTCGATTATCTGAGCTGCGCGGGGCATCCCCACCTTGAGACGCCCAACTTCGACCGTGTGGCCGCGATGGGGGTGCGCTTCACCAACGCCTATGTGCAGTCGCCCATCTGTGGGGCGAGCCGGATGTGTTTCTACACCGGGCGCTATGCGTCGAGCCACGGGGCACAGTGGAACGGGTTTCCCCTGCGCGTGGGGGAGCAGACGCTGGGCGATCATTTGCGGCGGCTGGGTATGGGCTGCTGGCTGATCGGCAAGACGCATATGAAGGCGGACGCCGAAGGCATGGCGCGGCTGGGTCTCGCCCCCGACAGCGAGATCGGCGCGCGGCAGGCGGAATGCGGATTTGATGCCTGGGTGAGGGATGACGGGCTCTGGGCCGAGGGGCCCGACGGCTTCTATGACGAGAAACGCTCGCCCTATAACGAATATCTCAAGAGCAAGGGATACGACGGCGAGAACCCCTGGGCCGATTACGCCAACGCGGGGGTGAGCGACCACCAGATCGCCAGCGGCTGGATGTTCCGAAATGCCGACAAGCCCGCAAATATCCGCGAGGAAGACAGCGAAACCCCCTGGCTGACCTCGGAGGCGATTGCCTTCATGGCGCAGGCGAAAGAACCCTGGTGCGCGCATCTGAGTTATATCAAGCCGCACTGGCCCTACATCGTGCCGCCGCCCTACCACGCGATGTTCGGTCCGAACCATGTGCCCGCCCCCACCCGCCATCCAGTTGAACGGGAGGATGCGCATCCGGTCTTCGGCGCCTATATGGAAAACAGGATCGCCCAGGCCTTCCAGCGCGATGAGGTGCGGGACAAGGTGATCCCCGCTTACATGGGGCTGATCAAGCAATGCGACGACCAGCTTGGCCGATTGCTGGATCATCTGGAGAAGACAGGGCGCCTGAAGGACACGATGATCGTGCTGACCTCGGATCACGGGGATTACCTTGGCGATCACTGGCTGGGAGAGAAGGACCTGTTTCACGAGCCGTCGGTGAAGGTGCCGATGATCGTCTACGACCCCCGAACCAGGGCCGACGCGACGCGGGGCACCACCTGCGACGCTCTGGTCGAGAGCATCGACCTTGCCGCGACTTTCGTCGAGGCGGCGGGAGGTACGGTGCCGGATCACATCATAGAGGGCCGTTCGCTGCTGCCCTGGCTCCGGGGCGAGCGCCCGGCGTGGCGGGACTTCGTCATCAGCGAGTACGACTATTCCGCGACGGGACAGGCGGTGAAGCTGGGCGTGGCACCACGCGATGCACGGCTGTTTATGGTGTACGACGGACGGTTCAAACTGATGCATGCAGAAGGCGGGTTTCGCCCGATGCTTTTCGACCTGGACACGGACCCGGAGGAATTTCACGATCTGGCCAAGGCGGGAACGCATGAAGCGGAGATCGCTCGGCTTTATGAAATGCTCAGCCGTTGGGGGCGGCGGATGTCGCAGCGGGTGACCATGTCGGATGCGGATATCGACGCCAAGCGGGGGGCGTCACTGCGGCGGGGTATCCTGCCGTTTCTCTACGATGGCGCGGAGGTCCCCGGGGAGCTGACCGAGAAATACCGGGGCCCGGTGCGCCAGCGTCACGTGGCCGGGGAGGAAGAGGCCTGACCCGAAGGCAGGCTGCGCGCCGGGGTCGCATGGAACCGGGCGAGGGTCGGCCTATGTCAGCGACAGGATCAAGAGAGAGGAAACGGAACCGGTGAGGGGACGTCTGATCATGCTGTTTGCGCTGCTTCTGACAGCGCTGCCTGCCGCCGCGCGGGAGCTTACCGTTGCACAGACCGCGCAGATGCTTGCCGCTGACGTGGTGATCCTGGGCGAGATCCATGACAACGCGCTGCACCACGAAGGCCAGGCGGCGCTGATGGCACAGCTCGCGCCGAAGGTCGTGGTTTTCGAGATGCTGAGCCCCGAGATGGCCGCGCGGGTCAACGGGGCGGACCGGCGCGATATTGAGGCTCTTGGCGCAGAGATCGGCTGGGCCGAGGCGGGCTGGCCCGACATCGCGCTTTACGCCCCGGTGTTCGAAGCGTTGGGCGATGCTGTTGCCGTTGGCGCGGCCGCCCCGCGCGAAGAGGTGCGCGCGGCATTCGCTGAGGGCGCGGCTGCGGTCTTTCGCCCGGGGGCGGCGCGGTTCGGTCTGGAAAGGGACCTGCCCGCGGCCGAGCAGGCGATGCGCGAACAGATGCAGTTCGAGGCCCATTGCGAGGCGATGCCGCTGGAGATGATGGGTGGCATGGTCGAGGCGCAGCGGCTGCGCGACGCGGCCTTTTCCGCCGCGACGCTGGAGGCGCTGGAGGCCCATGGTGGCCCGGTGGTGGTGATCACCGGCAACGGACACGCGCGGCGCGACTGGGGCATGCCCGCGCTGCTAGCGCTGGCGGGGCCGGAGGCGAGCGTTTATAGCGTCGGGTTCGTCGAGGCGCCGTCCGCGGAAGATGATCCGCGTTTCGACATGACCATCGTGACCGACCCCGCGCCGCGCGAGGACCCCTGCGCGGCATTCATAAAATAGACCGGAGAGACCCATGTATATCGCGATGAACCGTTTCGAGGTGAAGCCCGAGAACGCCGAAGCCTTCGAGGCGATCTGGCTGGGACGGGACAGTCACCTGAAAGAGGTGGATGGCTTTGTGGAGTTCCACATGCTGCGCGGGCCTGAGCGGGAGGGGCGTATCCTTTATGCGTCGCATTCGGTCTGGGCGTCGGAGGAGGCGTTCCTTGGCTGGACGCGGTCGGAGGCATTTCGGGCGGCGCATAAGGATGCGGGGAGCACCATGAGCCTGCATGAGGGTGCGCCGGTCTTTGAAGGGTTCAAGACGATCCAGCATATTTCCTGCCGGCAGGCGTGATCCGATTGACGCGCTGACGCGCGACGACATGCTTGGCGGCGGCTGCGCCGTGAGCCCCAGTGCCGTGTGTTGTGCGGGTTGATGAGTGGGCCCGTTTTGCTGAGAGGCGCTTGAGGGCGCGATGCGTCCTCAAGGCACCTTATCGAGGGTGGGGGCGATTCTGCACGGCCTCAAGGACAAGCCGCGCAAAGCGCGGTCGCTTCGCGATCCTTGACCCCGCGCAGAATCACCGGGTTGGTCAGCTGTCGAGGGTTGTGTTGAAACTGGCGGGAAGGGTGACTTCGATCACCTCGCAATCCGCCGATGGGTCGGTGAGGCGGGTCTTGAGGAAGGGCGGGATCACGAAGGCGTCTCCCGCGACCAGCGCGTGGCTGTCGCGTCCTTCGGTCTGGGCCTCGAGTGTGACGCTGCCTTCCTTGACGAAGGTGAAGAGGATGTCGGTGTCGTGGCTGGCCCAGGGGGTTGCCGTGTCGGCGCTTTTGGGGCGGGCGACTTGGACGCCGGCGACACCTGCGGTACCGGTGCCGATGCCGGTGTCGCGGGCCTCCCATCCGGGAAGGCGCCAGTCGGTCCAGGTGGCCTCGGATTCCTTGTGGTGGACGAATTTCGTGCCGTCCCAGTCGCGGTCGGGATCGCCCTTGCCGTTGGGCAGCTCCATCACGTGGTCGATGGTGGTGATGTGTTCGGCGGGCACGCCGATTTCCAGCACTTCGACGTTGTCGGAAGCCTCGAGCACGCGGTGGCGGATTTGCGGGGGCTGGATGACGCAATCGCCCGCCGAGAGG
The DNA here is from genome assembly GCF_040811725.1 of Sulfitobacter sediminis. Lineage (NCBI taxonomy): Bacteria > Pseudomonadati > Pseudomonadota > Alphaproteobacteria > Rhodobacterales > Roseobacteraceae > Sulfitobacter > Sulfitobacter sediminis. The sequence continues at coordinate 40,361 of NZ_JBFNXX010000017.1, read as the reverse complement.
ATGAAGGGATCGCCCTGGTCCTCGTAGACCAGCCGCACCCAGCCGCGGTAGCAGAAGATCAGCTGGAAGCCGACCGTGTGGTAATGGACCATGTCCGGCACCGGGCCGCCGTCGGGGATGCGGATGTGGCTGGCGATGATCGAGCCGCCCAGCCGGTCGGTGATGAGGTCGCGGTAGCGCATGCCCGCCCGGCCGATGATCCAGCTGTCACTGTCGGCGAGGCGGCGGACCATGAAGCTGTGCCGCGTTTCGGGGATCACGAGAGGCGGGTTGGCGTCTTCGATCTCGACCCGGTTGCCGTTGGGGGTGGTGAGCACCGTTTGGCCTGCGGCGAAATCGGCTGGGTTCTCGACGTAGAGGCGGACGATGCCGGGGCCCGTGTCGCTGTGGCGGTCGAGCCGGAGACGCAGGCCGTGGCCCGAGATCACGGCGACCGCCGGATCGTCGGCGGGATAGATCGTGTCGAGGCGGAAGCCGAGGTCATTCAGGAAGAAGGGCATCTCGGTCTTGAGGTCCTGCACGGGCAGCACCAGTTCGGCGGCGCGGATGGCATCGGGGGACAGGGGCGCGGGGGAATTCATGGCGAGGATACCTTGCTGGAACGGGGGGCTGCGGGTGCCGGGAGGCAGCGCGGCAGCCGTTTCGTCAGGAAAGTCGCACACCGGCAAGGGGCTTGCAACATCGGGGCGCGGGCGAGGCCGATTGTACCTTGATGCGCTTTGCGCCAGAGTGCGCGGCGTCATACCCAGAGCAACGAGAGAGAGCCTGACGTGCCGAGCCTGCTGATCACCCGACCGCTGCCTGAAAAAGTTGTCGCCGCTGCCGAGGCTCGGTTCGACGTGACCTTGCGGTCAGAGAACACGCCCCTGAGCAAGGCGGAGATGACGGCGGCGCTGGCGGAATATGACGCGGTGCTGCCGACGCTGGGCGATGCTTTTTCGGCGGATGTCTATCCTGACGAGGTGCGGTGCAGGATCCTTGCCAACTTCGGGGTGGGCTTTAACCACATCGACGTTGCGGCGGCGCGGGCGGCGGGGCTGGAGGTGACGAACACGCCCGGTGCCGTGACCGATGCCACGGCGGATATCGCGATGACGCTGATCCTGATGACCTGCCGCCGCGCGGGCGAGGGGGAGCGGATGGTTCGGGCGGGCAAGTGGCCCGGCTGGAACCCCACGCAGCTTTTGGGCATGCACGTCAGCGGCAAGACGCTGGGCGTCGTTGGCATGGGGCGGATCGGCAAGGCCATTGCGCTGCGCGCGCAGGCGGGGTTCGGGATGAGGGTGGTGTTTCATAACCGCTCGAAGGTGGCGGAGGCCGGCGTCGAGGCGGAACAGCTTGAGCGGCTGGAGGACGTGATGGCGGCGGCAGACGTGGTGGTGCTGGCGGTGCCCGCGACGCCGCAGACGCATCATCTGATCGACGCGGCGGCGCTGTCAGCGATGCGGCCCGAGAGCTATCTGGTCAATATCGCGCGGGGCGATATCGTGGACGAGGCGGCGCTGATCGCTGCGTTGCAAAAAGGAGAGATCGCCGGGGCGGGGCTCGATGTCTACGAATTCGAGCCCAAGGTGCCGGAAGCGCTGCGGGCCATGGAGAATGTCACGCTTCTGCCGCATCTGGGGACCTCGGCGTTGGAGGTGCGTGAGCAGATGGGGTTGATGGCGGTCGATAACCTGATCGCCTTCTTCGATGGAAAGCCGGTGCCGAACCCGGTGTGCCCCCCTTTGGGCAGTGACACAATCTGAGGTCGAAAATGTCTTGCCTGCGCCGCGGTCTTCGGTCCAGAGTGCGGGTCTGTTTGCATGTTACAAAACTTCACACTTCGGGTCGTTGCCATTCAGAAGCGGCGCCTGATACGTGATTTCTGCAACCACAACCGATCTGGGAGGATCAACATAATGGTAAAGAATTTTCTTTTCGCCGGAGCCTCGACGCTCGCGCTTGCTGCGCCCGCAATGGCGCAGACGGAGGTCGAATTCTGGCACGCCTTCACCGGCCGTCTGGGCGAGCTGGTGGCGGAGCAGGTCGAGACCTTCAACAACAGCCAGTCCGACTACACCGTCGTGGCCACGCACAAGGGCAATTATTCCGAGACGCTGAATGCCGGGATCGCGGCCTTCCGCGCGGGCGAGCAGCCCGACATCCTGATGGTGTTCGAGGTGGGCACGGCAACGATGATGGCGGCACAAGGCGCGATCAAGCCGGTCCACGAGGTGATGGCGGATGCCGGAGCGGAGTTCGACCAGGATGCCTATATCGGGTCGGTGAAGGGCTATTACACGTCCTCTGACGGCAACATGCTTTCGCTGCCCTTCAACTCTTCCACGCCGGTCCTCTGGGTGAACCGCAACAAGCTGCAGGAGGCGGGGATCGACCCCGATACGGATCTTTCGACCTGGGAGAAAGTGGGCGATGTACTCGGTCAGCTGAAGGATGCGGGTGTGTCATGCCCGATGACGACCGCATGGCAAAGCTGGATTCACCTTGAGAATTTCTCGGCCTACCATGACGTGCCCTTTGCCACGCAGGCCAATGGTTTTGGCGGAACGGATACCGAGCTTGCGCTGAACGGTCCGGCGCAGGTGGCGCATATCTCGGCCATGGGGGAATGGGCCAAGGACGGCAAGTTCATCTATGCCGGTCGCCGCAACGAAGGTGGCGCGAATTTCCGGGGTGGCGAATGTGCGCTCTTTACCGAAAGCTCGGCGGGCTATGCCGGGATCAAGGCAGAGGCGCAGTTCGACTTTGACGTTCGTCCGCTGCCCTATTGGGAAGCGGTGGCTTCCGAGCCGCAGAATACGATCATCGGCGGGGCATCGCTTTGGGTGATGGCCGGCCAGTCGGACGAGGAATACAAGGGCGTTGCAAGCTTCCTGAACTTCCTGTCCTCGCCGGAAATCCAGGCCAAGTGGCACCAGGACACCGGCTATCTGCCGATCACCGAGGCCGCGGCGGACCTGACGCGCGAACAGGGTTTCTACGATGCCAATCCGGGAACGGACATCGCGGTGATCCAGATGACGGCGAAGGCACCGACGGACAATTCCAAGGGTCTGCGTCTGGGCTCCTTCGACCAGATCCGGGGGATCATCGACGAAGAGCTGGAAGCCGTCTGGGCGGGTGACAAGTCCGCTCAGGAGGCGCTTGATTCCGCGAAAGAGCGGGGCGATGCGCTGCTGCGCCGCTTCGAGCAGGCGAACCGGTAAGAGGATTGACGGGGAGGCGGGTCAGCCTGCCTCTCCGTTTTCCGTAAGCCTGTTCATGAACCTGCTGAAATGGTCCTGACCTTCAGTGAAGATGGCGTAGAACTGGACGGTCTCGAGGGCGTCATCTGTACTGTACCAATAGGTGGTCCGGTCGAATGTCACACGGCGGAAAAGACGGGTACGGGTCTTGATCGGGGCGCCGACGTGGGGGGTATTGGTGATACGATGAATGTTGTCGATAATCCGTCGAACTCGGATCCTTGCAAGCTGATCGGCCGACGCGATGTCATGGCCGAATTCGTGGTGTTGCGTCTGGAAGAGAAACTCGTTGATTGCCTCGATGTCATGCTCGGCGCTTGCGGTCAGTATCGCTTTCCAGGCCACGTTCCTGCGTCTTCCTTTCGATCATTTGATCCACTCTTTGACGGAATTCGGGTAGTTCCAGGAATGGCCCCTTTGCCCGTTCTTCCAACATCGCGACGAAAGCCTCTTTCTCCGCCTCGAACGCCTCGTCCTCGCGCCGCTTCGCTTCGAGTGCCTGTTGGATCACGGCGCTGGTCGACGACGCGCGGCCTTCGGCGACTTGGCGGCGGGCGTATTCGGCTTGCTGATCCGAGATGGAGACGGAAATCTTGACGACCATGGGAATACTCCTTTGCGACATGGTGCCACCCAGTCATACTTGGGTCAATTGTCTATCGGATCAAGGTTGACGGAGGTCTGATATGGAAAAGCGTGTCACCTTCAAGGGCATCTGGCTGCCGCTGCTGCTGGTTCTGCCGCAGATTGTGATTACGGCGGTGTTCTTCTTTTACCCGGCGGGGCAGGCGATCTGGCAGTCGCTGTTCATTCCGGACCCCTTCGGGTTGTCGATGCAATTCGTGGGGCTGGGGAATTTCGAGTTCCTGTTTTCCTCCAGCCATTACAGGGCGTCCTTCGTCACAACGGCGATCTTCTCGATCCTCGTGACGCTGGTATCGATGGGTGTCGCGCTGTACCTTGCGGTGCTTGCCGACCGGCTGATCAAGGGGTCGGGTGTGTATCGCACCCTGCTGATTTGGCCCTACGCGGTGGCGCCTGCCGTGGCCGGGGTGCTGTGGCTTTTCATGTTCAACACGCGGGTGGGCGTGGTGACCTGGTACTTGGGGATGCTGGGCTACGACTGGAACCACGTGCTGAACGGCGAGGAGGCGATGGGGCTGGTCGTCGTGGCCTCGGCCTGGGGGCGGATCAGCTATAACTTCCTGTTCTTCCTTGCCGGACTTCAAGCGATATCGCGCAGTGTGATCGAGGCGGCGGCGATTGATGGCGCGCATTTCTGGACGCGGTTCCGCACCATCGTCTTTCCATTGCTGTCGCCGACCACATTCTTCTTGCTGGTGGTCAATATCGTCTACGCCTTCTTCGAGACCTTCGGGGTCATTCACACGATCACCTCCGGCGGGCCGCAGCAATCGACGACGATCCTTGTCTACAAGGTCTATGCGGACGGCTTCGTCGGGCAGGACCTTGGCTCATCCGCCGCGCAGTCGGTGGTGCTGCTGGTGCTGGTCGGTGTGCTGACGATCATCCAGTTCAAGTTCATCGAGCGCAGGGTGCATTACTGATGGAAACGCGCGAGGGCATGGTTGAAAAGCGGGGTGCGGGGCTGTGGCTGACGCACCTGGGGCTTATCGTGGGGTTGTTCTTTATCTTCTTCCCGATCTGGCTGGCTTTCGTGGCGTCCACGGTCGACCAGTCCGAGATCGTGCGGCCGCCGATGCCGCTTTGGCCCGGGGACCAGTTATTCGAGAATTACCGCAAGGCGCTGGTGTCGGGCGTGAATGCGCCGGTGGCGATGATGATGCTGAACAGCCTGATCATGGCGATGGGCATCGCCATCGGGAAGATCGTCATCTCGCTCCTCTCGGCCTTCGCGATTGTCTATTTCCGGTTCCCGGGGCGGCGGCTGTTCTTCTGGCTGATCTTCCTGACGCTGATGCTGCCCGTCGAAGTGCGGATCGTGCCGACCTACGAGGTGATCGCGAATTTCGGGATGCTGAACAGCTATAACGGGCTGATCTTTCCGCTGATCGCCAGCGCTACGGCAACGTTCCTGTTCCGGCAGTTCTTTATGACCGTGCCGGACGAGCTGGCCGAGGCCGCGCGGGTGGACGGGGCGAAGCCCATGCGCTTTTTCTTAGACATCCTGCTCCCGATGAGCCGGACGAATATCGCCGCACTTTTCGTGATCCTCTTCATCTACGGCTGGAACCAGTATCTCTGGCCGCTCTTGATCACGACCGATCCGTCGATGAATACCATCGTGATGGGCATCAAACAGATGTTCCCGTCTGGCGACGACTTTGCTGACTGGCCGGTCATCATGGCGACCTCGATCCTTGCGATGATCCCGCCGGTTATTGTCGTGGTCTCGATGCAGAAACTCTTTATCCGCGGCCTTGTAGACAGCGAGAAATAACCATGGCGACAGTCAGCTTGCGCGACGTGCGCAAATCATTCGGCAAGACGGACGTGATCCACGGGATCAACATCGACATCGCGGATGGGGAGTTCATCGTGATCGTTGGGCCGTCGGGCTGCGGCAAGTCCACTCTGCTGCGCATGGTCGCGGGGCTGGAAACGGTGACAAACGGAGAAATCGAGATTGGCGGGAAGGTCGTCAACGGGCTGGAGCCGATGGAGCGGGACATCGCGATGGTGTTCCAGAACTACGCGCTTTATCCGCATATGTCGGTCTTCGACAACATGGCCTATGGGCTGAAGATCGCGGGCACACCCAAGGGAGAGATCGCGGCAAGGGTGGAGGAAGCGGCGACGCTTCTTCAATTGAGCGATTATCTCAAGCGCCGTCCGCGCGAGCTGTCGGGCGGTCAGCGGCAGCGGGTGGCGATGGGGCGGGCCATCGTACGCAAGCCTGCGGTGTTTCTGTTTGACGAACCGCTGTCGAACCTCGACGCCAAGCTGCGGGTGCAGATGCGGCTGGAGATCAAGCAGTTGCAGCGGCGGCTGGGGGTCACGTCGCTGTACGTGACGCACGATCAGGTGGAGGCGATGACGATGGCGGACCGGATGATCGTAATGAACGGCGGGGTGGCGGACCAGATTGGCAAGCCGCTGGAGGTTTACGGGAACCCGCAGACGGAGTTTGTCGGTGGGTTCATTGGCTCGCCGCCAATGAATTTCCTGGATGTGAAGCTGGCCAAGGACGCGCCTGCAGATGCCGTTCGGATGGGGGTGCGGCCGGAGCATGTGGAGATTGCCGAGACGGGTGCGCGGGCGCAGGGTGAGGTGATGTATGCCGAGGCGCTGGGTGCGGAGACGCTGGTGCATGTGAAACTGGCTGACGGCAGCGTCGCGACCGTGCGGCAGGACGCGGCCAGGCCGCAGCCGGAGGAAGGGGCGCAGGTCGGACTTGCCTGGTCCGCGGCGGATCAGGTTGTGTTCGATGCCCGCGGGCAGCGGTGCTGAGAGATTCCCGGTTCTGAACGGAAAAGGGGCGCGCCATTGGCACGCCCCCGGGACTTCGCCTTGATCGGGTGGCTTACTTCCAGCCGACTTCGTTGAAAATCTTCTGCGCCTCCGGCACGTTCTTGGCGACGACGGAGAGGTTTACTTCGTCTGCCTTGAACTCACCGAGCTTGGCCACGCTTTCGCTCAGGCTCACGCCCGCCACGGCAGGGAATTCATCGTTTCCGGCAGAGAAATACTGCTGCGCCTGGTCGGAGGAGAGGTATTCGAGGAACTTGATCGCGTTCTCGCGGTTCGGCGCATGGGCAGCGACGCCGCCGCCCGAGAGGTTCATGTGCGCACCTTCAGCGTCCTGCGCCGGAAAGACCCAGCCGATCTGGTCGATGCTGGCGCTGACGCCGTCCACATCGGTGCGCAGGGCGCGGGCGAAGTAATAGGTGTTGGCGATGGCGATGTCGCACTGGCCCGAGACGATGGCGCGCAGCTGATCCGTATCACCGCCCTCGGGGTCACGGGCGAAGTTGGCGACGACGCCCGCCGCCCATTCCTTGGCTGCTTCCGCGCCGTGGTTCTCGATCACCGCGGCCAGCAGGGTCTGGCTGTAGACGTTGGACGAGGAGCGGTGGCAGACCATGCCCTTGTAGGCAGGATCAGCGAGCGAGACGTAGTCCTGGGGCGGGTCGGTCACGTCGTTCTTGTCGTAGAAGATGATCCGCGCGCGCTGGGAGAAGCCGAACCACTGGTTGTCGCTGTCCTGAAGATGGGCGGGGATGCGATCTTCGAGCGTCGCGCTGTCGATGGATTGCAGGACGCCTGCATTCTTGGCGCGTTCAAGGCGGGAGGTGTCGACGGTGAGGAGGATGTCAGCCGGTGAATTGCGCCCCTCGGCCTGCATCCGCGCGATCAACTCGTCCGCGTTGCCCTCGATGCGGTTGATGGCGATGCCGGTGGCCTCGGTGAAATCGGTATAGAGCCGCTCGTCGGTGTCGTAGTGGCGGGAGGAATAGAGGTTCAGTTCCTCGGCCATGGCGGTGGTGCCGATGAGGGTCGCAAGGGCGCCGAGGCTGAGGCGGGTGAGGGATGGCATGGGATGCTCCTGTTGTTTAATCCGACTTAAATTGTCAGATATCAGGATTCGCGGGGAAGGCAAGATTGTTTAGTGAAATTGTCGGGATTTTTGAAAGGCAGACGGATTTGCTTTCTTGCCGCCGCACAACTCTGCCGGTGAAATGCGCGGCAACGGGATATCGAGCGCGCTTGTCAAAGGTCTGCGGATGCGGAAAGATCGCGGCAATTGATAAGGGAGAGACCAATGAAATTCATGAAGATGATTGCGGCCACCGCGACCGCCGTCGCGCTGATTGCCCCTGCCGCCTGGGCCGAGACACGGGTAACCTACAAGTCCGCCAAAACGGGATCGTCCTATTACCAGATGGGCGTGGAGATCGCGGAGGCCATGAAGGCCGGTACCAACGGCGATGTGATCGTCACCGTGGAAGAAAGCCAGGGCTCCGTGCAGAACGTGATGGAGGTGCGTGCGCGGGGCGGGGACTATGTGTTCACCACGCCGCCTGCCCTGGTGGGGCTGGCGCAGGGCGGCAAGGCGATGTTCGAGGGCAAGGGCGATCCGGCCTTTGACGAGATCCGCGCGCTCTTTCCGATCCCGTCGCTGACCATGCACTTCGTGATGAGCGCCGACAGCGGGGTTGAAAGCTTTGCCGATCTGGAGGGTAAGACCATCCTTCTGGGCAGCGGCACCTTCGGCGCGACGGAAGGGGAGAAATACCTCAAGCTCTTCGGTCTGGAGGGCAAGGTGACAATCGCGGATGTCGAGTTGTCGAACGCTGTCGCTGCGTTGAAGAACGGGCAGATCGACGGGTTCGTGACCGCAGGCTCCTACCCTGCGCCGAACGTGATCGAGGCGGCTGCCTCGGCGGATGTGAAGGTGCTGTCGCTTACCGATGAACAGGTGGCGGAGACCAAGCGCACGCGGCTGGTGATCCCGGCGGGCACCTATGCGGGGCAGGATGCGGATATCGTGACGACCTCGCTGCCGGTGGCGGCCTTTACCACCACCAAGATGGATGACGAGACGGCCTATCTTCTGACCAAGACCTTCTGGGAGCGTCAGGAAGCGCTGGGCAATGCGGCGGCATGGTGGAACGCGGTGACGCCCGACATGCTGAGCAACATCACCTCGGCCATCCATCCGGGTGCGGTGAAGTACTACAAGGAAGTGGGCGTCGCGTTGAGCGACGCGCATATGTAAGAGCTTTGCCCCGGCTGGCGCGGCTGGCCGGGGCGTGTTCCGGTTCCCGACATGACTGACAACCCGAGACCCGCCATCTGGGTTGCGCTGGGCGTGCTGACCTGCGCCTTCCATCTTGGGCTGATCTTCTACGGACTGGTCCCGAACCTGGTCAGCCGCCCGCTGCACATGGCGCTTGTGCTGCCCTGGGTGTTCCTGTTCGCGGTCGAGGGGCGGGTCCGGCAGATCAGCGGCGCGGCGATTGCTGCGATCGGGATCGCCTGTTGTCTTTGGATCGCCTGGAATCATCAGGTGTTGCGCAACCAGTATGGGTTTCTGGAAGGTCGCGCGCAGGTCTGGTTGGCGGTGGCGCTCTTGCTGATCGCCATCGAAGGGGCGCGGCGGATGATCGGCTGGCCCTTGCCGCTGGTGGCGCTGGCGGCATTGGCTTACGGGCTTTTCGGGCAGTACCTGCCGGGGGAGTTCGGGCATTCGGGCACGCCGCTGCCGTCGTTCCTTGGGACGCTGACCATTGCGGAGGGGGGGCTTTGGGGAAGCCTCACGGGCGTTTCGGTTTCCGTCGTGTCGATCTTCGTGATCTTTGGCGCGGTGCTGAACGCGGGCGAGGCGGGTCAGGGCTTTATGAACGTCGCATCCGCCGCAGCCGGGCGGCTGAAGGGCGGGGCGGCGAAGGTGTCGGTGCTGTCCTCCGCGCTCTTCGGCTCGATCTCGGGATCGGCCTCGGCCAACGTCGCCTCGACCGGGGCGATCACCCTGCCAGCGATGACGAAGCTGGGGTACCCCAAGCGGCTCGCGGCGGCGGTGGAGGCGGTGGCCTCCTCGGGCGGGCAGATCATGCCGCCGCTGATGGGGGCGGGGGCCTTTGTCATGGTGGAACTGACAGGGGTTCCCTATACGCAGATCATGGTTGCGGCGATCCTGCCAGCGCTGCTCTATTTCTTTGCCGTCTGGATGGGGATCAACGCCTATGCCGGACGCTTTGACCTCAAGGGTGTGCCGGAGGACGAGCGGCCGGGCGTGCGGGATGTGATCGTCACCTCGGCGTTTTTCCTCGTGCCTTTCAGCGTCCTGCTGACGGCGATGTTCGCGCTTGGGTTCACCCCGCAATACGCCGCCTGCCTGGCCGTGGTGGTCGCGGTGCTGGCGTTGGCCTTTGATGGACGGCGCGGGTTCGATCCGCAGCAGTGGGGTAGGCGGCTGGCGGATGCCGCGCTGTCGGCGGGCAAGCAGGTGGCGATGATCGCGTCGATCATCATCTGCGCGTCGATCATCATCGGAGTGCTGGGGATCACCGGGCTTGGGGTCAAGCTGACCAGTGTGATCCTGTCGGGCTCCGGCGGGTCGCTCTGGCCAGCGCTGCTGCTCACGGCATTGGCCTGCCTTCTGCTGGGGATGGAGGTGCCGACAACGGCGGCCTATGTGATCTGCGTTTCCGTAGCCGGGCCCGCGCTGATCGAACTGGGGCTCGAGCCATTACAGGCGCATCTGTTTGTCTTCTGGTTCGCGCTTCTGTCGACGATCACGCCGCCGGTGTGCGGAGCGGTCTTTATCGCGGCCGGGATGATCGGCGAGAACTGGCTGCGCGTGGCGCTGACGGCGATGGCGCTGGGGATCGGTCTTTATCTCATTCCGTTGGGAATGATCGCGAATCCACGGCTGATCGACCTTGGCGCAGCGCCTCTTGCGGCGATCTGGGCGGCGCTGCGCGTGGCGGTGGGTCTGTCGCTGATCTCTTACGGGCTTATCGGCAAATCGGCACTGCCGGTGCGGGTGTTGCTGTGCGCGGCGGGGCTTGGCGTGATTTTCGCGTCGCTCGCGCTCTAGCCTGAGGCCCGTCTCTTCGCTTGATTTTGGAACTTGTTAGCGCTAACAAGCGCTCAACCAATGATCCATAGCCATTACGGGGGCACCAGCCATGACGACGAGCATTGCAATCAACGGTTTCGGGCGGATCGGCCGCTGCAGCCTGCGCGCCCTCTTCGAGATGGGCCGCGACGATCTGGAGATCGTTGCCATCAACGATCTTGTGACCCCGGATCACATGGCGCATCTGCTGAAGTACGACTCGGTTCACGGTACCTTTCAGGAGGATGTTTCGGTCGAGGGGGACACGCTGATCGTGGGTGGCCGCAAGATCAGGCTGACCGCGAACCCGAAACCGGAAGACCTGCCGTGGTCGGATGTGGACGTGGTGCTGGAATGCACGGGGCGGTTCACCAGCAAGGATACGGCGGCGAAGCATCTGGACAACGGATCGAAGCGGGTTCTGGTTTCGGCCCCCGCATCGGGGGCGGATCGGACTGTGGTCTTTGGCGTGAACCAGGACGAGCTGACCGGCGCGGATGTGATCGTCTCGAACGCCTCCTGCACGACGAACTGTCTTGCCCCGGTGGCGAAGGTGTTGGACGAGACCTTCGGGATCGAGACCGGTTACATGACGACGATCCACGCCTACACGGGCGATCAGCCGACCCATGACCGGGATCACAAGGACCTCTACCGCGCCCGGGCGGCGGCGCTGTCGATGGTGCCGACCTCGACCGGGGCGGCAAGGGCGATCTCGCTGGTGTTGCCGAAGTTGAAGGGCAAGCTGGAAGGCTCGGCGATCCGGGTGCCGACGGCGAATGTGTCGATGGTTGACCTGACGGTGATGACCTCGAAAGCGGCGGATGTGGATGCCGTAAACGCCGCGATGAAAGAGGCGTCGTCCGGCGCGCTGAAAGGGGTGCTTGGATATGAGACGGCGCCGCTGGTGTCGTCCGACTACAATCACAACCCGCATTCCTCGATCTTTGCCCCGGCGCTGACCAGTGCAACCGATGGCGGCATGGTGCGTGTCGTAAGCTGGTACGACAACGAATGGGGCTTTTCCTGCCGGATGCTGGATGTGGCGGCGCATATGGGCGGGCTGCTGGAAGGCTGAGCCGCTCTGTGGCATAGGCGGCACCTGACGCAGCAGCCCGCCGGAGAGAGCCGATGTTCACGCGATATGCGGTCTATTTCACCGCCGACGGTATGCTTGGCGCGCGCGGTGCCGCTTGGCTGGGATGGGACATCGCGATGGGCGCGGCGATGCCGCAGCCAGGTCTGTCTGGAATCGATCTGGCGGCAGTCACGGAGAAGCCGCGCAGGTACGGGTTTCATGGGACGATCAAGCCGCCCTTTGCCTTGAAAGATGAGTTGCGGGAGGATGCTTTGCAGGCGGCTTTCGGGGCGCTGTGCAAAGCTGTGCGGCCAGTGGTCTGTGAAGCGCTGGAGGTGTCACGTTTGGGGCGGTTCCTGGCGCTTACCCCGGTAGGGGATGCGAGCGATCTGAAGGCGCTTGCGGCAAAGGTGGTTCGGGACCTCGACTGTTTTCGCGCGCCGCCCACTGAGGCGGAGTTGGCGCGGCGGCGTGGTGCCCGATTGACACCGGCGCAGGAGGAGAACCTGACGCTCTGGGGCTATCCGCATGTCATGGACCAGTTCCGTTTTCACATGACGTTGAGCGGGCGCATGAAGGATCTTTCCGAGATCCAGGAGACGGCAGAGCGCTATTTCGCGCCAGTTTTGGCACGTCCCTTCCGGATGGATAGCCTGACGCTGGTGGGTGAGCGTCCGGACGGCACGTTCGTCAATATCGCGCGGCGGGAACTGGGGCGTTAGAGCCCCGGCAGCCAGAGCGCCAGCCCCGGGAAGGCCACGAGCAGCGCCACCAGCAGAAGCGAGCAGCCGATGAAGGGGAAGGCGGAAGTGTAGATCTCGCGCATGGTCGTGCCCGGCGGGGCCACACCTTTCATCACGAAGAGCAGGAGGCCAAAGGGCGGGGTGGTGAAGCTGATTTCGAGCGCCAGCAGCATGATGAGGCCGAACCAGATCGGGTCGAAGCCGAGGGTCTGTGCGAGCGGGAAAAAGATCGGCACGGTCAGCAGCATGATCGAGATCTGCTCCATGAACATGCCCAAGAGGAGCAGAACGCCGAACATCACCAGCAGCATCACCAGCGGGGCAAGGTCATAGGAGGTCGCCCAGTTCACGAGGCCCCGCGAGGCACCGGAGAAGGCGAGAAGCTGGCTGAAGGTCGCGGAGCCGAAGACGATGAGGTAAGCCATCAGTGTCACGCGCAGGGCGCCGACGATGGATTTCTTCATCGTCTCCCATGTCAGGCAGCGGAAGATGGCCGCAAGGATCAGGACGCCTGCAGCGCCGAAGGCGGCGGCCTCGGACGGGGTCACGAAGCCCTGGATCATCAGTACGATGATCACGACCATGACGCCCACCATGGGGACGACCTCTCGCAGCAGAAGCATCAGCTTGGTGCCGAAGGACATCGGTTCGACGTCGTAGGCTGGGGCGGCTGAGGGGTCGATCCTGGTCTGAATCCAGATCGTCCCGATGTAGAAGCAAGCGAGGATCAGGCCGGGTATCACCCCCGCGATCAGCAGCGCACCCACATCGATCTTGGCGAGCGTCGCGAGCAGAACGGCAAGGGCTGAGGGCGGGATAATGATGGCAAGGCCCCCGGTGCCAAGGATGGGGCCAATGCTCATGTGGGACTTGTAGCCCCGGCGGCCCATTTCGGGCACCATGAGGGATCCGAGGAGCGCGGTTGAGCCCATCGAGGAGCCAGAGAGCGTGGAGAAGGCCGTGCCACCGAGGACGGTGACATAGCTGAGGCGTCCCGGCAGGCGGCCGAGCAGGCGGTCGATGGCGTTGAACATGCGTCCGCCAAGGCCGGTGTGAAAGAAGATCTCGCCCATCAGCAGAAAGAGCGGGATCGGGACCAGCGCGTAGGTGGTCAGCGATCCGAGGCCGTTGTTGAGCAGCTGCACGACGCCACGCTCGCCACCCATGAATATCCATGCGCCGATAATATTGGCGGCAAGAAACGCGAGCGCCACGGGCATGCCGAGTGCCATCAGGAACATGATTGCGCCGAGAAGCAGCGCGAGGGCCTCGAACCATTCCATTATTCGTGAATCCCCGCTTCGCCCGTGTGCATGAGGTCCGAGCCGAAGACGAAACGGACGAATTCAATGGCCATCAGCCCGAAGCTGAGCGGAAAGGCGATGGTCAGTATCCAGCGCGGGAAATAATAGGCGCGGGTGTCGAAATCGCCGCGCGCGATGTTGGTCTGCACCAGCTCCACGCCCTTCCAGAACAGGATTAGGCAGACCGCGACACAGGCAAGGGCGACAAGGCGGCTGAGAACGCGGCGCAGCCCTTCGGGCAGGGCGGCGGTGACCAGTTCGATGTGCACATGGCCTTTTTCGCGCACCAGCCAAGGCGCGCCGAGCATGGTCATGTAAAGGATGCCGTATTCGGCGGAGGTGAAAAGCCACGCGGGTGGCTGCAGGGCAAGGTTGCGCATCATCACCGAGATGATCGTCGAGATCATCAGCCAGACGAGCGTTGCGCCCGCGATGAAGGCCATCGCGTAGACGAGCGCGCTGTAGGTTCGGGATATCGCTGCCATTGTGCCTTCCTCAAGGGGGGCGGGCCCGCTGGTGGGCGGGCCCGGTCTGGTCTTAGTTGGCCGCGTCGAGATCGTAGAAGAGCTCGATCAAACGGTCGTAGTTGTCGGTGCCGCCGGGCTGACCGGCCATGACTTCCTTCATCCGCTCCCAAGTCTTTTCACGGGCGGCGGCGAGATAATTGGCCTTGGCCTCACCTTCGAGGCTCACGACCTTCATGCCAGCGGCTTCAAGGGCGGCAAAGTCCTCGTCCCGCTTGGCACGCAGGGCTTCGACACTGTCCTTTTCGTGCTGGATGGCGACGTCCTGCAGGATCGTCTTGGCCTCGTCCGACAGCGAATTCCAGCGGTCGAGGTTCACGATCACGCCGAGGTCGGTGGAGAAGAAGCAGGGCTCGATCCGGTAGTTCAGGAACTCGTTCCACTTCAGGTCAATGAGGCCGATCTGGGTCCAGCCGGTCGCATCCACCACGCCGCGCTGAAGGGCGGAGTAAACCTCGCCGGTGGGCAGGTCGATCACCTGGGCGCCGAGGTAGTTGGTGAAGAAGGCGTTGTAGACGTTGTTGCCGCGCAGCTTCAGCCCTTCGACCTCGAGGTTGCCGTCGGCGTCAAAGCTGGGCTCGTTCCGGGTCCAGAGGTTGTAGCAGACGCCCGAGTCCATCCAGCCGAGGTACTTGAGGCCCATCTTTTTCTGGTGGATCTGGTCGATGAGTTCGGTGCCGCCGTTCTGGCGGGTCTCGACGGCGGTCAGGTTCGAGGCCACCATCGCGTCCTTTTCGGGCAGCGCGCCGCCGTAGAAGGAGCCAGGGGTGTAGACCATGTCGACAATGCCGTCGCGCACCGCGTCGGGCTGCTGGAACATGCCGATGGCCTCGGGGCCGCCGCGCACTTCGATCTGGACGACGCCTTCACCGGCGGCATTCACCTTGTCCACGAAGGACAGGAAGCTTTGCGTGTAGATCAGCGTTTCGGGAAACGCGTGTACGGCGGTGATCGTTTCCTGCGCATAGGCGCTTGTCCCGATCAGGGTCGAGGCGGCGACAAAGCCGCCCATCAGGTTCATTTTCATCTGTCTTCCTCCAAGGTTCGGGTGCCTCAAGCACCCTGGTGATAGGCAACTCCCTCGTGCCCGGTTGTGCCAGCGTGCTGGCCTTTCTCAATTCGGCGCGGCGGGCCAGGCCCAGTTCGCGTTGAGATGTCTTTCGTCCCTGAACGCGCGGATGACGTCAGCGTGCTGCAAAGTCAGGTCGATGTCGTCCCATCCGTTCACGAGCTTTGTGCGCCAGTTGTCCTGAAGCTCGAAGTCCACGGTGATGTCGTTGATGGTGATGCAGCGGGTCTCAAGGTCAACGCTTGCCTGGCTTGGTTGGTCGGCGAGCGCTTCGCGCAGTTTTTCGACTGCCTCGGGGGATACGCGGGCAGGCAGCAGGCCGTTGTTGACGGCATTGCTGGCGAAGATATCGCCGAAGCTGGGGGCTATGACGGCGCGGATGCCCGCGTCGACCAGCGCGTAGACCGCCGCCTCGCGCGAGGACCCGCTGCCGAAGTTCGGGCCGGCGACAAGGATCGACGCGACAGGATTGGCGTTCAGCGGGAAGTCCGGTTTCGGCGTGCCGTCCTCGTCGTGGCGCAGGTCGTGCAGCAGGTAGTTGCCGTAGCCCGCGCTGCGCGGGGTGGACATGAAGCGCGCCGGGATCAGCTGATCCGTATCGACGTTATCGAGGGGGAGCAGCACGGCCTGTCCCTTATGTTCGGTCCAGCCCCCCATCACGCGGCCCTGTTCTGAAGAAGGGGGCGGACGTCGGCGATCTCTCCGGTCACGGCGGCGGCGGCGACCATGGCGGGGGACATCAGATGCGTGCGGGCACCGCGGCCCTGGCGGCCCCGGAAATTCCGGTTGGTGGACGACGCGCAGCGCTTGCCGGGGGCGACGATATCGCCATTCATGCCGACGCACATGGAGCAGCCGGAGGCGACCCAGTCGAGACCCGCTTCGGTGAAGATGCGGTCGAGGCCCTCCTGTTCGGCCTGGGCCTTTACCTGCGCCGAGCCGGGGGAGACGATGCCCGGCACCTTGGCCTTGCGGCCCGAAAGCACGGCAGCGGCGGCACGCAGGTCCTCGATGCGGCCGTTGGTGCAGGAGCCGATGAAGACCTGATCGACCGGCGTGCCCGCGATGGGTTTGCCGGGGGCGAGGCCCATGTAGTCAAGCGCGGCTTCGGCGGCGGCGGATTTGCCATCGGGCAGGCTGGCGGGCTGGGGGATGATGGCATCGACCGGGACAGCCTGTTCGGGGCTGGTGCCCCAGGTGACGGTTGGGGCGATGGTGCGGGCGTCGATACTGACCTCTTTGTCAAAGGAGGCAGAGTCGTCCGAACGCAACGCGTCCCATGCGGTTACCGCCTGATCCCAGTCGGTGCCTTTCGGCGCGAAGGGGCGGTCCTTGACGTAGTCATAGGTCGTCCGATCCGGCGCGATCATGCCGAAGCGCGCGCCGCCCTCGATCGAGAGATTGCAGAGCGTCATGCGGCCTTCCATGGAGAGACCGCGAATGGTGTCGCCGGAATACTCCACCGCGTGCCCCTGCGCACCACCGGTGCCCAGCTTTGCGATCCAGTTAAGCGCGATGTCCTTGGCCGACACGCCGGGACCGAGCGGCCCTTCGACGGTGATGCGCATGGCCTTGGGCTTCTTCTGCCAGATCGTCTGGGTGCAGAGCACATGGGCCACCTCGGTCGCGCCGATCCCGAAGGCGAGCGCGCCGAAGGCGCCGTGGGTCGAGGTGTGGCTGTCGCCACAGTTGATGAGGAGGCCGGGCAGGGTGAGGCCCTGCTCGGGGCCGATCACATGGACAATGCCCTGACCGGGACTCATCAGATCGAAGAGGCGCAGCCCGTGTTTTTCAGCGTTTTCGGTCAAGGTGCGGATCATCCGCGCGATATCGGGGGCCATGTCAGAGCCCCGGTTGCGCGTGGGGGCGTAGTGATCGACGACCCCGAAGGTGAGGTTCGGTTCGGCCACTTTCGCACCGCGTTCCGCCAGTTTGGCGAAGGCGTGGTGCGAGCCTTCGTGCACCAGATGGCGGTCGACCCAGAGGAGCGAGGTGCCGTCCTCGCGGCGCAGGATTTCATGCGCCGACCAAAGCTTGTCGAGAAGGGTGCGGGGGCGGCTCATGCGGCGCTTTCCCCGTCCTGGCCGATGGCAGGCTCCCAGTGACGCGCGGCCCCCTGACCGACGCGGGTGAGCGGCATCTCAAGGCGGAACATGTCGGGGCGGTAGAGGCCCGCAAGGTATTCGACGCCCTTGCCGTTCACATCCCGCACGACCCGGCGCAGCGACAGAAGGGCGGAGCCGGTGGCGATGCCCAAGGCTTCGGCGACTTCCGGTCCGGCGAGCGTGGCGGAAACGGACTGATGCGCTTCCTCTATCTTTACCCCGCTGCGTTCGAGCAGGGCAAAGAGCGGCTGGCTGGCCAGATCGTCCTCGGAGTAGTTGCGGGCGATATCCGCAGGAACATAGGTCGTCAGGTGCGAGAAGGGCGTGCCATCGGCGCTGCGCACGCGGGTGGCGATCTGGACGTCTTCGTCAGCGGCGAGGTCCATGGCGCGGGCCACGAAGTCGGGCGCAGGACCGTAGGAGAAGGACAGAAGCCGCGCCGTGGTGCTGTGGCCCATCTCGACAAGCTGCGGCATCAGGGTGGTGAAATTCATCGCGACGGGTTTGTCGGGGGCTGAGCCGCCGCGCACCCGGGTCCCGCTGCCCGCGCGGCGTTCGATCAGCCCGTCATCGGCCAGCGCATCGAGCGCACGGCGTACGGTCACACGGGAGACACCAAAGGTCTCGGCAAGGCGCTGTTCGCCGGGCAGACTGTCGCCGTCGGAAAGAGAACCGCCGGTGATCTGGTCGCGCAGGGACAGGTAGACGCGCTGCGCCTTGGCGCCCTCGGGCAGCATTTCTCCCCTGTTCATATGCACGTGGCAATTCTCCCCTTTGGACCGGACATTACAGGCGGCGCTAAAAAATGCAAGATGCTGTCTTAACAATCCACTCAAACTAGTATTATAGATAATACAGATTTTGGGAGGGATGGGATGCCGATTGTCGAATTGCATGTCCTGGAAGGCTATGGCGCAGAGGACAAACGCCGCCTTGGCGAGGCTTTGACCGATGCCGTCCGATTCGTTGTTCCCGCCGCTCCCGAAGCGATCACGGTGATGATCCACGAGATGCCGGAGCCGCATTATTACCGTGGCCGGACGACGCGGGGCGGGGCAGCGGCGCTGCCTGATCCCAAGGAGTTAGTGCGGTCTTACCTTGCGGCAATGGAAGCGCGCGATCTGGCGAAGGCGGAAGGGATGCTGGGCGAATGCTTCACCATGCAGTTTCCCGGTACGGTCCCGATGACGAAGCTGAAAGAGCTGATCGAATGGGCGGCACCCCGTTATCGCTTCGTCACCAAGACGTATGAGGGATTCGACGCGATGCAGTCGGAAGGTGCGGCGGCGATCGTTTATTGCCGGGGCACGCTGTCGGGGGAATGGCCGGATGGCACGCCCTTCGATGGCATCCGCTTTATCGACCGCTTCGAGGTCGAGGGCGGCAAGATCACGAAACAGGACGTCTGGAATGACATGGGTGAAGTCCGCGGCACGGCGCGGAAGGCGGAGGTGAGACCATGAGCGAGATCGACCCGATCACATTGTCGGTTCTGGCAGGCAGGATGGAGCAGATCGCGGACGAGATGGACGCGACGCTTTTCCGTGCGGCCTTCAACCCCATTATCGCCGAGGCGCATGATGCAAGCCACGGGCTTTATCATGCGAGCACGGGTGACACGCTGGTGCAGGGCAAGTCGGGGCTACCGATCTTTGTCGGCGTGATGTCCTTTGCCGTGAAGGCGGTGATCGAGAAAGCGGCGGCGGATGGCGATCTGGCCGATGGCGACATCTACATCTTCAACGACGCGCATATCGGCGGCACTCACTTGAGCGACATGCGGCTGGTGCGACCCTATTTCAGGGACGGGGAATTGTTCTGCTACCTCGCTTCGGTCGGGCACTGGCACGATGTGGGCGGCGCGGTGCCGGGCAATTACAACCCGGCGGCGACGGAGGTGTTTCAGGAGGCTTTCGTGCTACCTCCGGTGCGGCTGGCGCGGGCGGGCGAGGTCAATCAAGATATTATCGACATTCTCTTGCGTAATACGCGGTTGCCGCAGTCGGCGATGGGGGATCTCAACGGCCAGATGGGGGCGCTGGACCTTGGCGTGAAGCGCATGGACGAGTTGCTGGACGAGTACGGGGCCGAGACGGTCTCGGCCGCGCTTGACGCTTTGGGACATCGGGCGGAGGCGCTGATGCGCTCGGAGCTGGAGGGTTTGCCGGACGGGCGTTGGGAGGCGGAGGATTTTCTGGACAACGACGGGATCACGGATGCGCCGCTCAAGATCAAGGTGGCGCTGGAAATCGCGGGCGACCGGATGACGCTGGATTTTGCGGGCTCCGCGCCACAATGTGCAGGGCCGGTTAACATCGCGCTGCCGACCACGGTGGCCACGGCCTACGTGGCGATCAAGCATATCTTTCCGGGGCTTCCGGCCAATGCCGGGGTGATGCGTCCCATCAACGTGAAAGTGCCGGAGGGGTCGATCCTGTCGGCTGAGTTTCCTGCGCCTACGGGCGGCTATACCGAGACGATCCTGCGGATGATCGACGTGGTTTTCTCGGCCTTCGCGCAGGCTGCACCCGAACGGGTGGTGGCCAATGCCTACGGGACGATCAATGCGCTGTCGATTGCGGGCAAGCGGAAGAATGGCCAGCCCTGGGTAATGTTCAGTTTCTATGGCGGCGGACATGGCGGTTCCGTCGAGAGCGACGGGTTGAACCATGGCAACGCGCCGATTTCGACGGCGACGATCCCGCCGATGGAGATTCTCGAAGCGGCCTATCCCGTGATGTTCCGCAAATGGGCGCTGCGGCCCGATAGCGCGGGCGCGGGTGCGCATCGCGGCGGGATGGGTGCGATCTATGAAATCGAGGTGCTGGAGGAGAACGGCGCCGAGGCGTTTCTCTTTGGTGAGCGGGGGCGGTTTGCGCCCAAGGGGATATCCGGTGGGGGCGATGCGGCACTGAACGCGTTCTCATTCGAGCAGGATGAGGGCTGGGACAGCCCGCCGCTTGCGTCGAAGATGCGGGGGATCAAGCTGAAGCAGGGGCAGGCGGTGCGTTTGGAGACGCCCGGAGGCGGTGGCTATGGCAAGGCCAGCGAGCGGGCGGCGGCGGACGTGGCCCGTGACGTGGCGCGGGGCCTGATGAGCGAAGAATTGGCGGACCGGACATATGGTGCCGCATGGCGGGAGGTGTCGGCATGAGCGGGCGCATGATCGGTGTGGACGTGGGCGGGACCTTTACCGACGTTTTCGTGCTGAACGAGGCCGATGGGACGGCGGCGGTGGCCAAAGTGCCGACGACACGGCCCGACCAGTCGGGCGGGTTCCTCGATGGCATCGGGCGCGAGGTGTCGGACCTGTCGGAGATTTCCGTTGTTGTGCATGGGACGACGGCTGGGACCAACGCGCTCCTGGAGCGCAAGGGGGCGAAAACCGGCGTTATCTGCACCGAAGGTCTGCGCGACGTGCTTGAGATGCGCAGGCGGGACCGGCCCCTGACGTGGGGGCTTCGCGGGGATTTCGAGCCGGTGGTGGACCGCCGCGACCGGCTGGAGGTGCCGGAGCGGACGCTGGCCAGCGGTGAGGTGCGCACGCCCGTCGATCTGGATGCGGTGCGCGCGGCGGCGCAGCAGTTGCTGGATCAGAAGTGCGACGCTGTGTCGATCCTTTTTGCGAATTCCTATGCCAATCCAGAGAACGAACAGGCCGCGGTTGCGGCGGTGCGGGAGCTCTGGCCGAATCCGCATGTCTCGGCCTCATCGGAAATCCTGCCGGAAATTCGGGAGTTCGAGCGGTTCTCGACCACGGCGCTGAATGCCTATCTGCAACCGGAGGTTTCGGGCTACCTCGGTCGTCTTGAAGACGCTCTGAAGAAGGGCGGTTTTGACGGTGAGTTCATGATCGTGCAGTCGAACGGTGGCGTGATGGCGGTCGATACCGCCTGCCGCTTGCCGGTGCGCACAGCGCTTTCCGGGCCTGCGGCAGGGGTGATCGCGGCGGGGTATATCGCGTCTTCGGCGGGGTTCGATAACATCATCACCGGCGATATGGGCGGGACGAGCTTCGACGTGTCTCTTATCCATGAAGGGCAGTCGATGTTGTCGCCCCAGACCTCCATCGACTTCGGCATGGTGGTGCGGACGCCGATGATCGAGATCACGACGATTGGCGCGGGTGGCGGCTCCATCGCCTGCGTCGACAAGGGCGGGCTTCTGAACATCGGGCCGGAAAGCGCGGGCTCGACCCCCGGTCCGGTGGCCTACGGCCAGGGCAATACCCGACCCACAGTGACGGATGCGAATGTCGTGCTGGGCCGCATCGACCCGGACAATCCCATCGGAGGCAAGCTCAAGCGGCTGGATGTGGAGGCCGCGAAGAAAGCTATCGACGAACATGTGGGCAAGCCGCTGGGCCTTGAGACCATGCAGGCGGCGGAGGCGATCCTGCGGGTTGCAAATTCGCGCATGGCCGGGGCGATCCGGCTGGTCAGCATCGAACGCGGCTTCGACCCGAAACGCTTTGCCTTCATGCCCTTCGGCGGCGGCGGGGCGCTGCACGCCGGTGCCATGCTGGCCGAAGTGGGCATCGCGCGGGCCATTGTGCCGCGCTATCCCGGCGTGACCAGCGCCATGGGCTGCGTCATTGCGGACATGCGTCAGGATTTCGTGCAGACGATCAACACGCTGGTTTCCGGGCTGGACGAGGCAGCACTTAGCGGGTTCATGCAATCCCACGCGGATCAGGGCATGGCGCTGCTGGATGCGGCGCGGACGACCTTCGAGGCGCGGGAGGTCACGTTCGAACTGGACATGGCCTATGTCGGGCAGACGCATACGGTTGCGGTGCCGCTGAAGGTGGCTGTACACGAGGGCAAGGTCACGCCGCCAACGAAGGCCGAGATCGAAGCGGCGTTCGACGCGGCCTATCGGGGCACATTCGGACGGCTGCTGAAGAACGGCACGCGGCGCATCCTCAACCTGCGCTCGGCGGTGACCGGCAAGCGGCCCAAGTTCGATCTTTCTACGCTGGCGCCGAAGGGTGAGGGCGTCAGCACGCCCAAGGCCACCCGGCAGGTGCATTTCGGTGACGACTGGCACGAGACGGCGATCTACGACCGGCTGCGGCTGCCGGTGGGCGCGGTCATCGAGGGGCCCGCGATTTTGGAGCAGCCCGATACAACCGTGCTGATCGAACCGGGGCTCCGGGGGCGCGTGGACGACTTCGGAAATACCATCATCGAACCGGTGGAGGGCAAGGCATGAGCGATCCGAGAAGCTGGGATTTGAGCAAGACCGCGCTGCTGACGATTGACCTGCAGAACGACTTCATCCACCCCGAGGGGGCCTACGGCCGCGCGGGACAGACGGCGGAGAGCATCGCGGCGCTGCCGGAGCGGGTGGCACCCTTGGTGAAGGCGCTGCGGGCGAAAGGCGGACAGTACATCTCGGCGCAGTTCACGCTGGTGCCGGGGCCAGATGGTGAGCCCCTGATCGCGCCGCATCTGAAGGAGCTGCGGCCGTTCCTCGGGAAAGGGGATTTCGAGCCGGGGGGATGGGGGCATACGGTCGTCGATACCCTAAAACCGGCGGATTTCGTGATCGAGAAGGTGGCCTATTCGGCGTTCTACCAGACGCGGCTGGAATACATCATGCGGGCGATGGGGATCGAGCATCTGATTGTCGGCGGGATTGTGACCAATGGCGGGGTGGCGTCCACCCTGCGCGACGCGCATCTGCGGAATATCGAGACGGTGATGCTGACCGATGGCTGCGGAGCGTTCCGAGGCGACGTGCATGACGCGACGATCCTGTCGCTGGCGACGGTGACCAAGCAGATGACCTGCGCCGAGGCGCTCGACTGGCTGGAGGGCGCGGCATGAGTTTGCGCGAACGACTGACCCGGAAAGAGATCGTCGTCGCCCCCGGTGTCTACGATGGGCTGACCGCTTCGCTGGCGGCCGCCGCCGGTTTCGAGGCGCTGTACCTCAGCGGCGCGGCGGTGGCCTATACGCGTCTGGGACGGCCGGACATCGGGCTGACCTCGGTCAGCGAAATGACCGATACCATGGCGCTGATCGCGGATCGGGTGGACCTGCCGGTGATCATCGACGCGGACACCGGGTTTGGCAATGCGCTGAACGCGCAGCGGACCATGCGGATGTACGAACGCGCAGGCGCTGCGGCGCTGCAGGTCGAGGACCAGACCTACCCCAAGCGCTGCGGGCATCTGAAGGACAAGTCCCTTATCCCGGCGGGCGAGATGGTGGGCAAGGTGCAGGCGATGGCCGATGCACGGGCCTCTGACGAGACGCTGATCGTGGCGCGGACGGATGCGATTGCGGTTGAGGGGCTGAGTGCCGCGATTGACCGGGCCGAGCGGTATCTGGAAGCGGGGGCGGATGTGCTTTTCATCGAAGCACCGCAGAGCCACGATCAGATGGCCGAGATCACGGGCACCTTTGGCGGTCGAGTGCCGCTCCTTGCGAATATGGTGGAAGGCGGTGCGACGCCCATCACCAACGCGGCCGACCTTCAGGCGCGTGGATTCTCGATTGCGATTTTTCCCGGCGGTATCGTCCGTGCCATCGCGCGCACCGCACAGGATTATTACGGCAGCCTTGCGAAGAACGGCAGCAACCGGCCCTTCGTCGACCGGATGTTCGACTTCAACGGGTTGAACGCGGTGATCGGCACGGACGCAATGCTGGCGGAAGGGGAGCGTTACAGCCGCGATGACTGATCTGGTCGCACCGACACCCGACGCCTTCGATCTGGAATGCGAAACCGTGATCATCGGCGCGGGGGCCTGCGGGCTGGTCGCGGCGCTGTCGGCGCAGGAGGCGGGGCAGGACGTACTGGTGATCGAGGCGGATGCGGTGCCAAGCGGGTCGACCGCGCTGTCGGCGGGGCTTATCCCGGCGGCGGGCACTCGTATCCAGAAGGCGGCGGGGATCAAGGACAGCGCCGCGCTTTTCGCCGAGGACATTCAGGCCAAGGCGCACGGGGAGAACGATCAGGCGCTGGTCGATCTGATGGCGCAAAACGCGGCCGGGGTGATCGACTGGCTTGCGGACACGCATGGCTTGCCGTTCTCGGTGGTGACGAATTTCGACTATCCGGGCCACAGCCGCCGCCGGATGCACGGGCTGCCCACGCGGTCCGGTGCCGAACTGGTCAATGCCTTGCGCGCTGCCTGCGAGGCGGCGGGGATCGACATCATTTGCGAACGCCGTGCGACGACGCTTTATCACGAAGGTGACCTTGTTACGGGCATCAGGGTCCAACGTCCCGATGGCGGGGCCGAGACCATCGGCTGCCGCAAGCTGATCCTTGCCTGCAACGGCTTTGGCGGCAATCGCGAACTGGTGGCGGAGCACATGCCGGACATCAAGGACGGCCTGTGGTTCGGCCACGATGGCAACCGGGGCGAGGCGATCCGCTGGGGCGCGGAGCTGGGCGCGGTGCTGGCGCATCTGGGGGCATACCAGGGCCACGGCAACGTGGCGCATCCCCATGGCATCCTGATCACCTGGGCGGTGATCACACAGGGCGGCGTGCAGGTAAACCGCGAGGGCAAGCGCTTCTGGGACGAATCTCAGGGCTATTCCGAAGCGGCGCGCGCGGTGCTGGCGCAGCCGGGCGGAGAGGCCTTTGCCATTTTCGACGCACGCATCGCCGAGATTGCGGCGCAGTTCGAGGATTTCAAACAGGCGCAGGCGGTAGGGGCCGTGCGGACCAACGAGACGCTCGCAGGCCTGGCCGAGGACCTTGGCCTGCCGGTGGCGACCCTCGGAGCGACGATCGCGGCCATCCCCGAGGACGGCACGGATGCCTTCGGGCGCAGGTTCTCCGGACTTCCGCTGGCACCGCCCTATTGCGGTGTGCGGGTCACCGGTGCGCTCTTTCATACTCAGGGCGGGCTGGAAGTGAACGACCGCGCGCAGGTCAGGCA
Organism: Sulfitobacter sediminis; assembly: GCF_040811725.1. NCBI lineage: Bacteria > Pseudomonadati > Pseudomonadota > Alphaproteobacteria > Rhodobacterales > Roseobacteraceae > Sulfitobacter > Sulfitobacter sediminis. The sequence continues at coordinate 14,841 of NZ_JBFNXX010000017.1, read as the reverse complement.
CGGGGACGGCGGGCTCTTTCCCAATCTCTTTGCCGGGGGTGGCGCGGCCTGCGGTGTCTCTGGCCGCGGCGATAGCGGATATCTCTCGGGTAACGGGTTGCTGAGTGCCGTTGTGCTGGGCCGGATCGCAGGTCAGGCTTCTGTCGGTTAAACCCCGTTAACTCTTCAATGGATCGAGACGCTTATACAGACGGTAGAATGCACGAATCGCATTGACTGATCGGTTAGTCAGGATATCTTTTGCTTCATGGGAGATGCCGCCACAGCACGCGATGCAAGCAAGCAGGACACCAGCGACCGGATCGTTCTGGCCGCTGAAGTGGAGTTTGCCGAGCGCGGTTTCGAAGGCGCCGGGATGAAGGCGATCTCGCAGCGCGCCGATGTCAGCCAGGCGCTGCTGCACTATCACTTCGGCAGCAAGGATCACCTATATGCCGAGGTCGTTCGGCGTCGGTCCAAGCTGATCAACGAGGCGCGGCTTGACCTGCTGGCAAAGGTCGACCTTGGGGGGAAGGAGGCCATCGGGGGCATTCTCGACGCGCTTTTCCGGCCGCCGCTGGGGCCGCTTGGCGGGGATCAATCCTACACCCGTATCTTCGGCGGGCTGATCGTTGGCCGGGAGAGGGATCGCGCGCTGGTAAGGGAATATTATGATCCGACCGCGCAGAAATTCGTCGAAGCCTTGCAGGCGGCCCTGCCGGGTAGCAGCCGCAAGACGGCGGCCCATGCCTATACCCTCGCCCTCGGTGCGCTGGTTGCGGTGATCAGCCGTGACGGGCGGGTCGAACGGCTGATGGGGCAGCAGGAATTGCGGGGGATCGACGAGGTGCTGGCCGGACTGATCACCTTTGCCGAGGGCGGGATCAGGGCGCTGGCGGCGTCGGAAAAATCAGAGAACTGAAAATGGGAGGAAAACATGAAACGTAAATTCAGAGCACTGCTTCTTGCCGGGGTGGCGGCCTTGCCGGTCAGCGCGGCGGCGGAGACCTTCAACGCGACCATCGCGGCGGGCCATCCGCCAGTCTTTCGCTGGGTGAAGATGCTGGACGAGGTATTCGTTCCGGCAGTCAACGCCAAGCTGGAAGGCACGGAGCACAGCGTGAACTTCACCGGCCAGTACGGCGGCGCGATTGCCAAGGTGGGCGAGGAACTGGAAGCGGTCGAGGCCGGGCTGGCCGAATTGGGAACCTGCCAGGCGCTGTTCGATCCGGCCAAGATGGCCCCGCAGAACGTGACCTATTACACGCCGTTCGTCAGCGATGACGTGGGCAAGGTGGGTGAGTTGATGCACCGCCTGCAGATCGAGAATGAGACGATGCAGGCGAGCTATGAGAACAATGGCGTGGTCTATGTGGGTGCCCCGATCACTATCGACGACTACCTGCTGATGACCAATTTCCCGGTGGCGTCGCTGGCGGACCTTGAGGGGCGCAAGATTGGCGCACCGGGGGCGGCGCTGAACTGGCTTCAGGGAACGGGGGCAGTTGGCGTCTCTGGCAACCTGACCACCTATTACAACGAGATCAAGACCGGCGTCTTCGACGGCGTGATCGTCTTCGCCTCGGCGGCGCTGCCGGGCAAGCTTTTCGAGGTCGCACCCTACATCACCCGCGCGGGCCTTGGCGCGCAATATGCGGGCTCCATCTGTGCCAACAAGGACTGGTGGGAGAGCCTCCCAGCCGAGGTGCAGACGGCTATGACCGAGGCGGCGTCGGAGACGGGCGCGTGGTACACCGCGAACCTCGAAGCCGCCGTTGAGGGCGCGTTCAAGGCGATGGGCGATGCCGGGGCCACGATCACCGACGCGCCGCAGGACATGCGCGAGGCCTGGGCCGCCGGCATGGACAATGCCGCCAAGGAATGGGCGGCGGGTATCCCGGGCGGTGCGGACGTGCTGTCGACCTACATGGAAGAGATGCGCGCCGCAGGGGCTACGCCGCTGCGCGACTGGGACAAAGAGTAACCTCTTGAACCTCAACGCGAGAAACGATCCGGCGCCCCTCAGGGCGCTGGATACCTGCACGCAGGTTGCCAATGTCATCGGCTCCTTGCTGATCGTTGGTCTTGTGCTGCTGATCGGCGCGGACGTGCTGGGCCGCAATCTTTTTGCGGCACCCATTTCGGGCGTGCCTGAGATGGTCAAGCTGTCCATCGTGGCCATCGTTTTCCTGCAGGCACCGCAGGCGCTGAAGGCGGGCCGCATGACGCGCTCGGATGCGCTGATCGACCGGATCAATGCGCGGTTCCCGGCATTGGGCGGCGCGATGGAGACGCTGTTCGATGTGCTGGCGATGATTGTGGTCGGCGCGATCTTCTACGCGACATGGCCGATCTTCACCAAGTCGTGGACGCGGGGCGATTTCGTCGGCGCGGCGGGTGATTTCACGGCACCCACCTGGCCTGTGAAGCTAATGATCCTGATCGGCGCGGCACTGCTGCTGCTGCAATTCCTCGCCCGCATCGCGCGGCGCTATATGCGGAGGGCGCATGACCCCCTTTGAGATCGGATTGATGGCGCTGGGCGGCATGGGGCTGTCGGTGATGCTGGGCATGTATGTGCCCATCGCGCTGATCCTGATGTCTTTCGTCGGTGTCTGGGCGATCAAGGGCTCGCCCGTGCTGGCGGCCAAGATGCTGGGGCTGGCCGCGAACGATGCGATTGCCAGCTATTTCTTTGGCGTGGTGCCGCTCTTTGTCCTGATGGGGTTTCTTGTCTCGGAAAGTGGCGTGGGGCGGGATGCATTTGACGTTGCCAATGCGATGTTCCGCAAGATCAAGGGCGGGCTTGGCGTAGGCACCGTTGCCGCGAACGCGATCTTTGCGGCGGTGACGGGTATCTCCATCGCCTCTGCCGCCGTCTTTACCAAGATCGCCGTGCCCGAGATGCGCCGGCACGGGTATACGGCCCGGTTTTCCGTGGGGGTTGTGGCGGGTTCCTCGGTGCTCGGGATGCTGATCCCACCGTCGCTTTTGCTGATCCTCTACGGTCTGCTGACAGAGCAGAGCATCGGCGACCTCTTCGTCGCGGGGATCGGGCCGGGCATCCTGCTGTCGGTGTTTTTTGCCATTGGCGTGGTGCTTATGGCGAGCTTTGCGCCACGCTTCACCGGCGAGAGCCTCAGTTCCGGGGCAGAGACGCTGAGCGGGCGGGAAATCCTGTCCAAGTCGATTCCCTTGACCGCCCTGATCGTCGTCGTCCTTGGCGGCATCTACGCCGGGTTCTTCACTCCGGTCGAGGCGGGCGCGGTGGGTGCCATCGGGGCGCTCGTCATCGGCTTGCTGAAGCGCAGTCTTGACCTGCCCGCGCTTTGGCGGGTGCTGGTGGAGACGGGCCTCGTAACCGCTGCCGTCTGTTTCCTGATCATCGCAGCACAGATGTATTCGCGGATGCTGGCATTTTCTGGCGTACCCAATGCCTTTGGCGAGATGGCCGCCACCGCCGACCTGGGGCTGATCGGATTGATCGTGCTCTATTGTCTCGTGGTGATCCTGATGGGGATGATCCTCGACAGCTCTTCGATCATGCTGATCCTCGTGCCGCTGATGCTGCCGATCCTTGTGCCGATGGGCGTGGACCTGATCTGGTTCGGGATCATAACTGTCGTGGCCATCGAGATCGGGCTGCTGACACCTCCCTTCGGCATATCCGTCTACGTGATCAAATCGACGCTGAATGACGACAGCGTCAGCCTGTCCGACATCTTCATCGGGGCAGCGCCATTCGCGCTGATGATGCTTCTGTGCCTCGCGTTGATCATCGCCTTTCCGCCCATCGCCACCGGGCTTCTATAAAAACAGGGAGAATCCCATGCCGCGCCGTTTCATCGACCTTTCCGTACCGCTGGAAGCGGGCATCGCGTCGGACCCGGAAATCATGCTGCCGCAGATCGAGTACTTCAGCCACAAGGATACCGCTGAACAGATGGCGGGATTCTTTCCGGGCATGACGCCGGACCAGTTACCGGGTGGGGACGGCTGGGCGGTGGAGACGCTGACGGTGTCGACACATAACGGCACGCATCTGGATGCGCCCTATCACCACCATTCCACGATGAACGGGGGCGAGCGGGCGATCACCATCGACGAGGTGCCGCTGGAGTGGTGTTTCAATCCGGGTGTGAAGCTGGATTTCCGGCATTTCGATGACGGGTACATCGTGACGCCCGACGACGTCGACGCGGAACTGGAACGGATCGGGCATACCTTGCAGCCGCTGGACATTGTGGTGGTCAATACCTCGGCGGGCGACCGCTATGGCCAGCCCGATTTCCTGATGAAGGGTTGCGGCATGGGGCGCGATGCGACGCTGCATTTGCTGGAGCAGGGCGTGCGGGTGACGGGGACGGACGCGTGGAGTTGGGACGCGCCCTTTCCGCTGACCGCGCAGCGCTTTGCCAAGGAGGGCGATCCGAGCATCATCTGGGAGGGGCACCGGGCCAGCATGGACATCGGCTATTGTCATATCGAGAAGCTGACGAACCTCGACCAGCTGCCGCCGACCGGTTGGACGATGTCCTGCTTCCCGTTTAAGATCAAAGCCGCCTCGGCCGGGTTCATCCGGGCCGTGGCGATCATGGAGGATTGAGCCATGCCAAAGACCATCATCACCTGCGCGATCACCGGGGCAATCCATACGCCCACCATGTCCGACGCGTTGCCGATCAATTCGGAGATGATCGCTGAACAGGCCATCGACGCGGCGAAGGCGGGTGCGGCGATCCTGCATCTGCACGCGCGTAATCCGGTGAACGGCGCGCCCTCCATCGATCCGGCGCATTTCATGGAATTCCTGCCGCGCATCAAAGCGGAGACGGACGCCATCGTGAACATCTCGACAGGCGGGAGCCTGAGTACGGGGATCGAGGACCGGATGGCGCCCGCCGTCGCCGCGTCGCCCGAGATGTGTTCGCTCAACATGGGCTCGCTCAATTTCGCGATGCACCCGCTGGCGGATCGCTACAAGGAATGGAAATACGACTGGGAAGAGGCCTATGTGCGCGGCTCGGTCGGCAATATCTTTCGCAATACTTTCGATGACATTGGTAAGGTGGCAAAGACGCTGGGTGGCGACCATCAGGTGAAGTTCGAGCATGAATGCTATGACGTCGGTCATATCTACAACCTGAAATTTTGCGTCGATCAGGGGATGTTCAAGGCACCGATCTTTCTGCAGTTCGTCATGGGCATCCTAGGCGGGATCACCGCGAATATCGACAACCTCGTCTTCATGAAACAGACCGCCGACCGACTGTTCGGTACGGATTACCAATGGTCCGTGATCGGTGCGGGCGCGCAGCAGATGAAGCTGGGCGCGGTTGCGGCGCAGATGGGCGGGCATGTGCGTGTCGGTCTGGAGGATTCGCTTTTCATCGAGCGGGGGGTGTTGGCCGCGTCCAACGCACAGCAGGTGGAGAAGATGCGCGGCATTCTGGAGACGCAGGGCAATGTTGTTGTCACCCCTGCCGAAGCACGTGAGATGCTGGGGCTGAAAGGCGCGGACAGGGTGGCCTTCTGATGGGCATTGAGCAACCGAAAGACCCGCTTGAGGTCGTCTTTACCTGCACCGGGCAGGCGATGGGCAAAATGCGCAACGATCTGGATGTGAAGATGACGCAGCCGATGCTGGAGGAATTCACTTTGGCGACGGACGAGGGGCCTTTCCACGGTGGCGATGCCTCGGCCCCGCCGCCGCTTGCGCTGTTCGTGGGCGGGTTGACCGGGTGCATCATGACGCAGCTCAGGGCCTTCGCGAAGCGGATGAATGTGCAGATCGACGATCTGGCAGTCGACTGCAAGGTGACGTGGCAGTGGACACCCGAGGGGCGCATTTACGAGACCGCGCCGAAGGGGTTCGAGATCGACGTGCGGCTTGAAAGCCCTAATTCCATGGAAGAACAGCTTGCGCTGATCGCTGCGGCGAAAAAGGGGTGTTTTATCGAACAGACCCTGGGGCAGGCGAACACGATCCGGCACCGATTGAAGACGTCGGAGGGGTACGTCAACGCCGATTAGCTCTGGGTCACCGGTTGCAAAGTGGCGGGCTGGATTGTAGAAAAGAATTGTTAGCGCTAACAAGTGGGGAAATCATGGCCGTTCACTCCAAGCTCCAACATGTCACTGACCGGATTATCGAGCGCAGCGAAGGGCCGCGCGCGGCGTACCTTTCGCGGATGCGTGCGGCCACAAACAAAGGACCTTCTCGCGCACATCTATCATGCAGCGGGCAGGCCCATGCCTATGCGGGCGCGGGGCCGGACCAGCAGAAGCTCGCGACGGAATCGAACGGAAACCTGGGGATCGTCACGGCCTACAACGACATGCTTTCGGCGCATCAGCCGTTCGAGCGGTTCCCGCAGATACTGCGCGAGGCGGCGCGGAGCGTGGGCGGCACGGCACAGGTCGCAGGCGGTGTGCCCGCGATGTGTGACGGGGTCACGCAGGGCGAGGCGGGGATGGAGCTGAGCCTCTTCTCCCGCGACGTCATCGCCATGGCGGCTGGCGTGGCACTGAGCCACAACGTCTTTGACGCGGCGGTTTTCCTCGGGGTCTGCGACAAGATCGTGCCGGGGCTGGTGATCGGCGCGCAAACCTTTGGACATCTGCCTGCGGTTTTCGTGCCTGCGGGACCGATGACCAGTGGCCTTGCCAATGATGAAAAGGCCAAGGTGCGCCAGCAATTCGCGGCGGGCGAGGTGGGCCGGGACAAGCTGATGGCGGCCGAGATGGCCGCCTACCACGGGCCGGGCACCTGCACGTTCTACGGCACGGCAAACACCAACCAGATGCTGATGGAATTCATGGGGCTGCACCTGCCAGGGTCGAGCTTTGTAACCCCCAATACGGATATCCGTGACGCGCTGACGGCGGAATGTGCGCGCCGCGCGCTGTCGCTTTCGGCGCTTGGGAACAATTACACGCCGGTCTGCGATATCCTGGACGAGAAAGCCTTTGTGAACGGAATGGTCGGGCTGATGGCGACGGGCGGCTCGACGAACCTGCTGATCCATCTGGTCGCCATGGCGCGGGCCGGTGGCATCGTGCTGACGCCGGACGATTTTTCGGACATATCGGACCTCGTGCCGCTGCTCGCACGGGTCTATCCGAACGGGCTGGCGGACGTGAACCATTTCCACGCGGCGGGGGGCTTGGGTTTCCTGATCGGGGAGCTGCTGGGCGGCGGGTTGCTGCATCCGGACACAAAGACGGTCGCGGGCGAGGGGTTGGAGCACTACACGCAGGAGCCCGTCCTCAAAGGCGGTGAATTGACCTGGCGGCCGGGCACGAAGGAGAGCCTCAATACCAAGATTGTCAGCCCCTTATCGGAGCCATTCCAGAAAACGGGTGGTCTGAAACGGCTCAAGGGATCGCTCGGTACGGGGGTGATCAAGGTCTCGGCGGTCGCACCGGAGTACCACGTGATCGAAGCACCCGCGCGGGTGTTCCATGATCAGGATGAAGTGAAGGCTGCGTTCAAGGCGGGCGAGTTCACCGGCGACGTGATCGTCGTCGTGCGCTTTCAGGGGCCCAAGGCAAACGGTATGCCCGAGCTGCATAGTCTCACGCCGATGCTCGCCAATCTGCAGGCCAAGGGGCACAAGGTGGCGCTGGTCACCGACGGGCGCATGTCGGGGGCCTCGGGCAAGGTGCCGGCGGCGATCCACGTCTGCCCCGAGGCATTGGATGGCGGGCCGATTGCTTACGTGCGCGACGGTGACATGCTGCGGCTGGACGCCACGACCGGGACGCTGGACATCCTGAGCGAAGGCGTGATGGAGCGTGACCCAGCGACGGCGGACCTGACGGAGAGTCACTACGGGACGGGCCGCGATCTCTTTGCGCCGTTTCGCGCTGCGGTGGGCGCCGCCGAGGATGGCGCGGCCGTATTCGGCTGGTAGGGGGCTGAAATGAGCAAGACGATGCGTTCTGACGAAACCCGCAAGCTGTGCAAGCTGGCACCGATCGTCCCGGTGCTGGTGGTGCATGACGTTGCCCATGCCCGACCGCTGGCCGAGGCACTGGTGAAGGGCGGTCTGCCGGTGCTGGAAGTGACCCTGCGGACCGACGCCGCACTAGACGTGATTGCCGAGATGGCCAAGGTCGAGGGCGGGCACGTGGGTGCGGGTACCCTCGTGACGCCCGAGGATGTGCAGGCGGCGAAAGCCGCAGGCGCGACCTTTGGTGTCTCTCCCGGTTCTACCGACGCTTTGCTTGAGGCGGCGGAGGCGGCGGGTCTACCGATGCTGCCGGGTGCGGCAACGGCGTCGGAGGCGATGCGCCTGCTGGCACGCGGATACGACGTGCTGAAGTTCTTCCCGGCGGAAGCGGCAGGGGGTGTCGCCGCGCTCAAAGGGATCGGCGGGCCATTACCGCAGATCAGCTTTTGTCCCACGGGTGGGATTAACCCGAAGAACGCAGAGACTTATCTGTCGCTATCGAACGTGATCTGTGCGGGTGGCAGTTGGGTTGCGCCGGACGATCTGGTGAAAGCGGGCAAGTGGGACGAGATCGAGGCTCTTGCCTACGAGGCGGCGAAGCTGCGGCGCGGCTGACCTGCATCTCATTGATTTCCATCAAGGGATCGCCTCGGACTCCATGTCAGAAACAGCCGGGGGATGATGGTCTTTGACGGTTTCGCCCCCCGTTTTGCTGTTGTAACCATAGCCAAGGCAGGAAACCCAAGGAGCGTGACGCGTGGCCACGTGGCAGGAACTGGAAGCGGAGCTTGATCTGTGGCGCGCGGCGGGCGAGCGGCCCACGTTCTGGTGGCGCGATGACGATACCGAGGCCCCGACCGAGGCGCTTGACCGGCTGATCGCGCTCAGTGCGAAATACGACGCGCCGCTGCATCTGGCTGTTATTCCTGCCGACATCGACCCCGGCCTTGCCGACCGCCTGCGGGCCGCCCCCCATGTCTGGGCGATGCAGCACGGATTTGCGCACAAGAACCACGCGCCCAAGGGCGCGCGTGCCTCGGAAGTGGGTCAGCACCGCGATCTTGGCGCGCAAGAGCGTGACCTCAAGGAAGGGCGGCGGCGGATGGAGAAGGCAGGCTTGCCCAACATGCTGCCGATCATGGTGCCGCCCTGGAACCGGATCGGTGAGAAAGTGGTGCCGCATCTGCCCTCCTGGGGATTTTCGGTCCTGTCTGGGTTCGAGCGTCGGCCAAGCTCCGAACCGCACCCCGGTTTGCAACTGTTCAATGGCCATATCGAGCCGCTGCGCTGGCGGCCCGACGCAATTTTCGCGGGCGAGGAGAAGACGCTGGCACAATGCGTAGGCCACCTGCGCGAGCGGCGCACGGGCGTGGCGGAAAAGGACGAGCCGACGGGGCTGGTGACACACCACCTGCAGACGCCCGAAGAGGTCTGGGCGTTCTGCGACGCGTTCTGCGAGAGGCTGGCGCAAGATGACCGCGCCGAATGGATCGCCCTGAAACCCCTGATCAAGGCTGCCTGAGATGGTCGATATTGCCTACGCCGGTCCCGAAGAGCGCGAGGAAATCGCGCAGTTCATGAACGAGGTCTTTCACAAGGCCAAGTGGGACATCGACGGCTGGCGCGCGCTGTTGGCCGGGCGCTGGTGCGGACCAGACGGACGCTATGCGATCTCGGTCCGTGATGATGGCAAGCTGGTGGGCGTTCTGGGGCTGGTCTATGCGGACCGGATGACCAGTGGCGGGCTACGAACGACCGCCGACATGACGTCGTGGTACATCCTCAAGGATTACCGGGGGCAGGGGATCGGGCAGCGGATGCTTGCTTTGGCGACCTCCGATCCGGCGGTGACGGTGACGAATTTCTCTTCCGCCAAGGCGGCGGTGAGCGTGCTGGTGAACGCGGGTCTGACCGTGCTCGACAAGGAGCGGCTGGTCTGGCACCCGCGCCTTACCTCATCCGGGCTGCTGGTTTATGACGATCCGCTGTCCCTGGGTGACAGGCTGCCCGCGAAGGACCGCAAGATCATCGCGGATCATCAGGGGCTGAAGCTGCGGCATGTGGCGGTGGAGACGCCGGACGGGCCGGTGGCGATGGTGCTCTATCCGCAGAAAAAGCACGGTGACTGGATCACGCATGAGATCATGTATCTCGGGAACCAGCCGCTATTTGCGCGCTACGCCCCCCAGATCGCCGGGGCTGTCCTTCCCGAACGGGATGCGATCCTCTCGCTCGATCGCCGCTTTGCCGCCGATGGCATCGTCCCGGACGAGGTGCGCCCCTTTGCGACGCCGCGCTATTGCCAGCCGGGCCTTTTGCACCCGTCGGAGATCGACATGCTTTATTCCGAATGCGTTCTTCTCAACATCAAGATTCACTGATGAAAAGCGCGCAGGTCCCCCGGTTCATCTGGAGCGCGGACGGGCTTTGTTCTAGGCTTTTCGTCAGACAGGAAAACGGAGGCTGCTGTCCCACGTGAACGCGGTGCGCGACCCCAAAACCAGCAAGGTCGACCTGAGGGTCGAGGACGGGCGTTTCCTGTTGGCCGGGGAGCTGCATATCGAAGGCGTCGGCGGCATCGACCGCAAGAAGGCGGCGCAGCTGGCCGCGGATATCAGCGTCATTGATATTGAGGCTCTGACCCAGATGGACACTGCCGGGGCGTGGTTTCTGGTGGAAATGCAGGGCATCGCGGAGGCCAAGGGCAGAGACGTAGCGATTGAGGGGGCTAACGACGCGCAGGCGCAGCTGATCGAGACGGTGCGCAAGAACATGCCGCCCGACGAGAAACCGCCGCGCGAGCACAAGAATTTCATCGACCGGCTGGAAGACTACGGTCAGATGGTGGCGCGGGGCGGCAAGACGGCGCTTGAGCTGATCTCGTTCCTTGGACAGGTCATCGCGACCATCGGCCGGATCATCATCCATCCCCGCCAGTTACGCCTGACGTCGATGGTGCATCACTGCCAGGAGATCGGGATCAACGCGATTCCGATTGTCTCGCTCATGGCCTTTCTGATTGGCGTTGTGCTGGCTTTTCAGGGGTCGGCACAGCTGCGCCAGTTCGGGGCCGAGGTCTTTGTCGTGGACCTGATCGCCATCTCGATCCTGCGCGAGCTGGGCATCCTGTTGACCGCGATCATCGTCGCGGGCCGGTCCGGGTCGGCCTTTACCGCCGCCATCGGCTCGATGAAAATGCGCGAGGAAATCGACGCGATGCGTACGCTTGGCCTCGACCCGGTCACGATTCTCGTGGTGCCCCGCGTGCTCGCGCTGATCCTGATGCTGCCGGCACTTGGCTTTATCGCGAACCTTTCCGGGCTGATCGGCGGTGCGCTGATGTCATGGATCGAACTGGGGGTCTCACCCGCGGTGTTTCAGTCGCGGCTGGTGGCCAACACCGATGTCTGGCACTTCGTCGTCGGCATGGTGAAGGCCCCGTTTTTTGCCCTAATCATCGGCATCATCGGCTGTTACGAGGGTATGAAGGTGGGCGGTGACGCGGAATCGCTTGGGCGCCTCACGTCAGCCTCTGTGGTGCTCGCGATTTTCATGGTTATTGTGGTGGACGCGCTGTTCTCAATCTTTTTCGCGATCGTGGGAGTGTGATGGAAGACGCCGGGGACGATCATATCATCCGGGTGCGGGGGCTGGTGACACGGTTCGGAACGCATACGGTGCACGACGGGCTCGACCTTGATGTGAGACGGGGCGAGATATTGGGCGTTGTTGGCGGATCGGGCACCGGAAAGTCGGTGTTGTTGCGGGCTATCGTTGGTCTGTTGAAGCCGGATGCGGGGCGGATCGAGGTATTCGGCCAAAGCGTGCGCGACACGCCGGAGGATGAATACCGGCAATTGCGTCGCCGCTGGGGCGTGATGTTTCAGGATGGTGCGCTGTTCTCGTCCCTCACCGTGCGCCAGAACGTCGAGGCGCCGATGCGCGAGCAACTCAATCTCGACGACGAGCTGCGCAAGACGCTGGCGGGTATCAAGGTGCGCATGGTGGGCCTGCCGGAGAACGCGATGATGAAGTTTCCGTCGGAGCTGTCCGGTGGCATGCGCAAGCGCGCGGGATTTGCCCGTGCCATCGCACTTGATCCCGAGATTGTCTTTCTGGATGAGCCGACGGCGGGTCTCGACCCCATCGGGGCGGCGGCCTTCGATATCCTGATCAAGCAGTTGCAGGCGGCGCTAGGGCTGACGGTGTTTTTCGTCACCCACGATCTGGACAGCCTGCATGCGAATTGTGACCGCGTGGCGGTTCTGGCAGACAAGAAAGTGCTGGCGGTGGGGACCATGAAGGACATGCTGGAGGTAGATCATCCCTGGGTGCGGGAATACTTCCACGGTCCGCGCGCACGGGCAGCGATCGAGTCGACCCAGCCGAAAGGAGCCGCCTGATGGAGACGCGGGCGAATTACATCCTGATCGGGGTTTTCACCCTTCTGGCGATCCTTGGAACGCTGGCCTTTTTCATCTGGATCGCCAGCGTCCAGATCACGCGGCAATATGCGACCTACGGAATTCTCTTCGAGGATGTCTCGGGTCTCGATCCGTCGGGAGATGTGCTGTTCAACGGGATATCCGTGGGCAAGGTCATCGGGCTGAGCATCTACGAGGATGATCCGTCGAAGGTCTTCACAACGATCGAGATCGACGCAACGACGCCCGTGCGGTCCAATACGGTGGCGCAATTGCAATCCCAGGGCGTTACGGGCGTTGCCTATATCTCCCTTTCCGGCGGCGCGCCGGGGGCGGCACCGTTGACGGCGGAGGACGGCGGGTTGCCGATCATCCCGTCACGGCGGTCAACCGTTCAGACGCTGGTCGAGGATGCGCCGGATCTCTTGGAACAGGCCAGCGAACTGCTGGAGCAGTTCCAGGTGCTGACGGGCCCCGAGAACCAGGACTACGTCCGCAACATCCTGCGCAATCTCGACGCCTCTTCCGACCGGCTCGATGAGGCGCTGACCGATTTTTCCGAGATCACGGGCACGGTGAGCGAGGCGACGGCCCAGATCACGCAGTTTACCAACCGGCTCGATGCCATAGGCGAAACGGTGACGACGACGCTCGAGAACGCGGATGCCGCGCTGATTTCGGCCCAGTCGGCCTTTGAGGCGGCGGAGGGTGTGCTGGCTACCTCGACCGAGGCGGTGGACAGCGCCAAGGCAGCCTTCGTACAGGCCGAGCAGATGATGCGCGAGGACCTTCCCGGTATCCTGGCAGAGGTGCGCGAGGTGGTTGCCCGCACCGATCAGGCGATTGCCGATCTGCAGACGCGGACGGGCGATACCATCGACAGTTTCGCCGATACTGCCGCCTTGCTGAACGGGCGGTTGTCTGAACTCGAGGCGACGCTCGAGAATGCCAATACCGCGTTCCTTGCGGTGACCGATGCGTCAGACAGCTTTGACGCGCTTGTGGATGGGGACGGCACGCTGCTGGTGGCGGAGGCGCGCGAGGTCGTTGCGGATACCAAGAACGCTATTGCGACCATCGAACGGGTGGTGCTCGACGATCTGGAGACGACGGTGGCCGATATCCGGCAAGCCATCGCCTCGGGCTCGGCGGCGGTCGAGCGGGTGGCCGACGATCTGACGGGGCTGACCGGGCAATTTCAGCCGCTGGCGGATGACGCCAAGCAGGCGCTGACCTCGGCCAGCGATCTCTTCGAACGGACGCAGAGCACGCTCGACGCTTTGGATACCACGCTGGCAGGCGCGGACGGCGCGATCGTGGCGGCCGAAGGGGCCTTCGACGCGGCGACGGGCGTGATGAAGACGGATCTGCAACCGTTGCTTGACGACATCCGGACCGCCTCCGACCGGATCAGCATCGCGGTCGAGGACGTGACCCGGGACGTGCCCGCCATCGCCGGGGAATTGCGCGCGCTCATCGAACGGGCGGATACCTTGGTGGCGCAGATCCAGCGTACGGTCTCGACCAGCGCGCCGGGTATCCGCGACTTCACCAACACCGGCCTGCCGGAGCTGACGCGCTTTGGCGCCGAGGCGCGCAACCTTGTCAATTCGCTGAACTCTCTTGTAAGGCGGATCGAGCGTGACCCGGCGCGTTTCCTGCTGAACGACCGCGTGCCCGATTATCGGAGATGACATGACGCAGACGATCAAACTGACCCGCAGACTGGCGCTTCTTGGTGCCGCATCGGCGCTTGGGGGGTGCAGCGCGGTGGCGGCGCTGAATTCTGCCGCACAGCCCCTGGACACCTACGATCTTGCACCTGCGGCAGGGGCCGCGGGCGGGCGGCGGTCCAGCCGGACGCTGCTGGTAGCGCTGCCCGAGGCATCGGCGGCGATTGCGACGGACCGGATCATGGTCAAGCCAGATGCGGCTTCGATCACCTATCTGCCCGATGCGCGCTGGAGCGACGAGTTGCCGGCGGTCTTCCAGTCGCTTCTGGTGCGCAGCATTTCGGGCACCGGGCGTCTGGGCTACGTCGGGCGCAGCGAGGGCGGTCCGATTGCCAATACGGCGCTGTTGGTCCGCATGGATGCCTTCGAGGTCCAGGTGCGCGGTGCGGGGGGCTTCGAAGCTGTGGTGGACCTGGCGCTGACACTGCTCGATGACCGCAGCCAGCGGGTGATCGCCACAAGGGCCTTTGCACGAACGGCTCCCGTGGCTGACGATACACCGACAGCCATCGTCGGCGGGTTCCAGTCGATCCTCGATGTCGTGCTGCCGGAGATGGCGGATTGGGTCGTGGCCCGCTCCTGAAACTATTCTCATCGCCTAGCTGCCTTCGCAGTGACCAGACGGGAGGGACGAAGCCCCGGATCAGGCCCGGGGATTTAGGCGTGGTTTCGTCCCTAGAGCGGTTCCAGCTTTCGTTGAATCAAAGGGGATTCCCATGAGGTGTGTTTTCTGATTCATCCTGTTCAGGA
>NZ_JBFNXX010000161.1:0-267 GCF_040811725.1 Sulfitobacter sediminis | reverse complement strand
GAAAAGCCGCGCGGCCTCGCGCAGCAGCGTGGAGTTGGTCGCGTCGTCGCGAAGAGAGCCTGAAAGGCCGATGAGCGTGGGGGCCGCCATGGGGTGTCCTCCGGTTTGAGTTCCGTTCGCGTATACCTTGTGCGCGCGTCCCAAAAAGCAAGACGCCCCCGCGAAATGCAGGGGCTCTGTGCGTTTGTGCGGAAAGTCCGGGATCAGGCCGTGTTGGGCAGGATCACGATCTCGACCCTGCGGTTCTGGGCCTTGCCCTGGGGTGTG
>NZ_JBFNXX010000160.1:0-268 GCF_040811725.1 Sulfitobacter sediminis | reverse complement strand
CAAACAATGGCAGAGCCAGATGGTCGTGCCCGACAAGGTGGAGAAAGGGAACCGCTCGCACGCCATCACCTCCACCAACGGGGCCTTCAAGCCGTCCGTGAAGCGGGGCACCTACCGCATGTCCAAGCTGGCGCAGATCGGACTTTGTCGAAACCTCGCGGCCGAGGTCCAGCCCAAACGCAACCGCTTTAACGCGATCACCCCCGGTCTAGTGACAACCGAATTAGCTCGAGAGATGTGGGACAATCAGGAAGTCGAGAAGCGCAAC
>NZ_JBFNXX010000159.1:0-268 GCF_040811725.1 Sulfitobacter sediminis | reverse complement strand
CCAGCCAGAGCGTCCGCGTCAGTCGTGTACCCGGACTTAGTACGCCGGGTCTTAGGCATATCGAGCTTGTCGAACAGCACTCCCTGCAACTGTTTAGGCGAGGACAGATTGATCTTCTCCCCAGCTGCTTCCCACGCAGCCTCCTGGGCTCGTGTTACCCGCTCGTCGAACTCGGAGCGCAACCCTTCAAAGATGTCCGTATCGACGGCGATACCGGCACGCTCCATTGAGATAAGGCACCTCTGTACCCCCATCTCGACATCATGCA
>NZ_JBFNXX010000158.1:0-269 GCF_040811725.1 Sulfitobacter sediminis | reverse complement strand
CCTCCCCCCCCGAGCTAGGCCCCCCCGGCCCGCGCCGCCCCCCCCCCCCCGCCGCCCCCGGCCGCCGCCCCCGGCCCCCCCCCCCCCGCCGCCCCCCCCCCGCGCCGCCCCGCCCCCCCGGGCCCCCCCCCCCGCCCCCCCCCCCCCCCCCCCCCCCCCCCACCCCCCCCCCCCCCCCCCCCCCCCCCCCCCCCCCCCCCCCCCCCCCCCCCCCCGCCCCCCACCCCCCCCGCCCCCCGCGGCCCCCGAACCCGGCCCCCCCCCCCCGC
>NZ_JBFNXX010000157.1:0-269 GCF_040811725.1 Sulfitobacter sediminis | reverse complement strand
CCCCCCCCTGCTGCGGGCGGGCGGGGGGGGCGCGCGCGCGGGGGGCGCGCCCCCCGGCGCTCCCGGCGCGTGCGGCCGGTTGTGCCCGGCGCGACGCTCTTCCGATCTCCCCGCCCCGCCCCCCGGCGCCCCCCCCCCCCCCCCCCCCCCGCGCCGCGCCGCCGCCCCCGCCCACCCCCAGCGCGCCCCCCCCCGCGAGGCCCGGCTCCCCAAAGACCCCCTGCCCCAACAGCCTGACCAGAGCCGCGACCATCCCGCCAACTCTCCAT
>NZ_JBFNXX010000156.1:0-269 GCF_040811725.1 Sulfitobacter sediminis | reverse complement strand
GGCTTGATGCCAGTGGGTTGCGGCTGCGGCTGGCGGCGGAGGTGCCGGGGGCGGTGCTGGACGACCACCGCCGCTGGCGCGCGCCGCTGGTCAAGGCCGCCTCGCGGCTGCGGCTGCTGGGCTGGGCGTCGATCCTGCTGAGCGGGGCGGCCGTGGCGGCGATGGTGACGCTGGCGGCGAATGCAGCGCTTGCCGCGAATGCGCAGGTGATCGCGGGGCTGCGGCTGGTGGGGGCGCGGGACGATTACATCGCGCAGGCCTTTATCCGC
>NZ_JBFNXX010000155.1:0-270 GCF_040811725.1 Sulfitobacter sediminis | reverse complement strand
CGCTCTCCTCGTGGGGGAGCTCCGGGCCCCCGCGGCGCTTCTGCGGCGCGCGGGGCCGGGTGTCGGCGGGCGCGGGGGCGGGGGCGGGGGGGGCCGCTGGGTCCCGCCCCCCGGCCGGGGCCGGCCGCCCCCCCCCCCCCCCCCCCCGCCCGCCCCCGCGGGCGGGGCGCGGGCCCCGCCCGCTGGGGCTGGGCGGGGCGGCCCCTCACGCACGCTGCGTCCCCCCCCGCCGCGCCCGGGCCCCGGCCCCCCCCCCCCCTCCAGCAGTAG
>NZ_JBFNXX010000154.1:0-270 GCF_040811725.1 Sulfitobacter sediminis | reverse complement strand
CAAAGGCACCCGAAGCACCGATGATGCCCCAAATGATCCAGGTCGCGATAAAGAAAATCACCGCGCCAGCCACACCGAATAATAGAGAGGTCTTCATGACCGACCACGGATCGACGCGAGTCAAGCGCAACCGAGCCTTACGTGTGCGCCTCGGAGCGCGTGCCGGCTGATGCGCCTGAGGCGAACGATGCGGCTCCTGCTGGTTCGGGGCTTTCTCCCCCTGGGCGCCACGCGAATCAGTACGCCTCAACGGGGTAGACGCCGTCGTCC